>WJIW01000375.1 GCA_014730065.1 Armatimonadia bacterium
CATCGTGGCCGATACGGCCGTTCTGGCGGCCGCCCCCCGGGAGCTGGCAGGCTCGGGTTACGCCGATCTGCTGGCCAAGCCATGCTCCGTCGCCGATTGGATCCTGGCGCGCGACGTGGCGGGCGAGGAGTTCGACCCCGAGCCCTTGGAGATCATGAACGGCGTGGTGGAGCCGGTGATCGAGGCGGGTCACGGAGTGGCGGTCGGTGATCCCGCGGCGACCGAGACCCTGATGGCTGGACTCCTGCTATCGGGGCTTTCCATGGCCGCGGCGGGCACCTCCCAGCCCGCATCCGGCGCCGAGCATCTCGTCAGCCATTTCTGGGATATGATCGGCCACCGAGATGGCTGGGAGCTGGATCTGCACGGACGGCAGGTCGGCATCGGGTGCATTCTCATGTCCGCCCTCTGGGAGCGGCTTCTGAAGCTGGAAGCCGATGACTTGGTGCCCGCCGAGGGCTGTGACGCCGGATCGCTGGAGGCGGACATGCGCGCCGTGTACGGCCCGCTGAGCGAGCCGTGCCTGAGGGAGATCCGCGGGAAGTCACCGGCCCCGGACGCTGTGGGGGCGCGGTTGCGGCGCGCCCGGGAGCTATGGCCCGAGCTGAAGCGGCTGCTTGCCGACACCGTCGTGCCGGCCGGGCAGATGCGGGCCGATCTCGCCGCAGGGGGGGCGCCGCTGCGGCTCGAGCAGATCGGTCGCGGACCCGACGACGCACGGCTGGCTCTGCGATGGGCGCGCACGCTCCGCAACCGCTACACGTGTCTCGACCTGGCGGCGGAGACGGGCCGCCTCGAAGGATGGATCGATGAGCTGGTGGCCGAGGTCAGCTAGCGCGCCTTGCGCCAGGAGCTGGTCGGCCAGGGCGCGGTAGCCGAGGGCGGCCTCACCGTCGTCCTGACTCTCCAGGTAGTCAGCATAGTCCAGGCAAAACAGGGCGTAGTGGCGGGCCGTGTCGCGAACTCGAGAGTCCGGCTGGGTCCACCGGGCCCGGTGCAGCGCCTCCCAGCGGACCAGATAGGCCTGGCCCGCCTCCTCGTAAGCATCGGCGCGGCCCGCGGACTTCGCGGTCACCCAGAGGGAGTCGGCTTGGGTGGCGGTGGGCTCGAAGCGTCCCGCTGGCAGCGCGACACAAGCGACGGCCGCAACGACGCCCGCAATGGAGAGGAGCTGACCGGCGGTCCTCGAGGGACACTTGCACTCGCTCGCATGCGCTCGCCGGTCCAGCAGGTGCACGACCAGCAAGAGCATCAGCGCTCCATTCAGGGGCGCCGCCAAGTGGCCGACCACCAGGGCGTACAGGCCCCCCGCTGCCACCGCGCCGGCCACGGCCGGCGACGCGCGGCTGCCTTTGGCGAGGCTCACCAAGGCGAGCAGGGCGAGCAAAGGGCCGGCGATCCCCATCTCCGCCGTCAAGAGCACTAGGTCGGATAGAACCGTGCGAGGCCGCTCCACCCCTGAGATGACAAGGCCTGAAACGGGCCGAGAGACGGGCCAGGCTGGTCCGGCGGCAGTTGGAGTCAGAAGCAGCGTGGGATCGTCGGCCTTCGGCGCCAGGGCGGCTCCCCACGCGTACTGCCGGCTGTCCATCATGTACTGGGCAGTCTGCAGGACGCGGTTGCGGATGGCGCTGTCTCGATCGGGGAGCTTGTGGTAGCCGTAGGCGCACCCGGCGACGGCGACGGCGACCAAGCCAGCCCACGCCCACCACCTCAGCCACCGGCCCCAAGCGCACGCCCACAGAATCCCGACGGCCCCGGCGAGCCAGCCGAGCACGCTGCCCGATATGGCGAGCCCTGCGACTAGAGGCAGTGAGAGGAGCCGGGCGGCCACCCGGTGCCACCGCGCTCCAGCCCACCGTCCCTCGCCGATGACCAGCGGCAGCGCTAGCACCGCCAGCCCAGTGGCGGGCTCGGCCCATAGAAACGGGCTCAGAAGCCCCTGATCCTCGGCCGTCCATACCTCGAGGTGATAGAGCGGAGCCACCAAGCCCTGCTGAGCGCGTACGGCGAGTACCACCAGCGCCGCCGTGGCGACCACTCCCGCGGCGAGCCCGAGGCCGCATCTGTCCGCCCAACCGCGCCCGCGCCAGGCGACCCAGATGCTGGCGAGGGCGAGTAGCGTTGTCGCACCGGTAAGGCGACTGGGGGGCAGCGTCTGCGCAAGGCCCAGGATCCACAGTGCGAGCGCCGCCACAACCGCGGCGAGCCACGGCGATGACCGCTCCCGGGCACTGAGAAGCGCCCCACCGCCAAAGGCCAGCGGGATGGCCAGACACCATATGAGCCCTCGGTAGGGGACGAGCACACAGACCGCGGCAAGCAGAAGCAGGCCCACGCCGAGGACGTGGGCCTGCCTGTTGACGCTGCTCGTGGCGCGCTGGCTCTCCGTCAGCGGCCTCCGATCACTGCGGGGCGCGGAGTGCTAGCCCACCGGCCCGAGGTTCTTGAAGAGGTACAGGCCTTCCTTGCCAGGGGCGACGATGTCGGGCCAGCCGTTGCCGTCTACATCCTCGATCCACATGTAGATGCCCGCACCGCTCGCCTCGCCCACGGGCCCGTAGTCGAGGGTGTACCGCTCGAAGTCGCCGCCGCCTATCTCGAAGTAGTAGAGGCCCAGGGGATCGAGTCCGCCCGGATCATGGCCCTGGTGTGCCCGGTACCGCTTGCCGGTGACCAGCTCCACCTCGCCGTCCTTGTCCAGGTCGGCGAGCATCAGGTCGTGGTACTGGGACCTGTCAGCATCGATGACGTGCTGGGTGAAGACCCGCTCGCCATCCTCCACGCTCTGCTCGTACCAGTAGAGGCCATAGTCGTGGGCAGCGCCGACGATGAGATCCGCCAGGCCGTCCTCGTTCACGTCATGCACCAGGATGGGCACACTGGTCGAGGGGATCAGCGGCAGGTCGGGGTGCCAGGTCCACTCGCCGGCGAAGGGGTCGTCGGGCGCCTCCAGCCAGCCATGGGCGAACACGATGTCGGGGTTGCCATCGCCGTTGAGGTCACCGAAGCCGATGCCGTGGCCTCCGCCGCCCTCTTCGGCCAGGACGTGCTTGATGAACTCGCCCTTGGAGCGGTCCAGCTCATAGGCCAGGACCGGCGCGGTCACGGGGAAGACCTCCACATCGCCATCGCCATCGATGTCGTAGAAGCAGCATCGCTCGATGGGGCCCGACTCGTCGATCACGTGGATGGTCCATTCGCCATCCTCGCCGGCGGGGTTCTCCAGCCAGCGGAGGTTCCCGCCCCACCAGCCGCCGGTGACGATGTCCTTGTAGCCGTCGCCGTTGACGTCCATGGGGTAATCGGAGAAGTCGTCGTAGTAATCCTCCACCGCCATGATCTCGGTGATCTTGTGGACCTCTTCGAAGTCGGGCCCGGCGTACCAGTATTCGCCGGACAGAATGTCCAGGTGGCCGTCTCGATCCACATCGAAGACAGATGCGGCCTCGAAGGTGGCGGTGCCGATGCGCTGCCGCTCGAAGGCAAGGGGTGCCTCGAGATCGGCTTGGGAGGTCGCCCACGAGAGGGCGATGAGTGCGAGTACCATGATAGGGTCACCTCATTCGGGCTGCTCGATGGGGATGGCGACGCCCTCGGGGGTGGTTACTCGAACCGTGAAGTTCCAGCCGCCACCGCCCTGGCTGCATTTGACCAGAATCCGGTTCGTGCCCCCCACGAGATGGGCCGGCGCCATATCCTGATCGAGGGCCGCGCCGCGATCCACATCATTATTGTGCACGACTTCGCCGTTCACCCACACCTTGATTCCGTCATCGGAGGCCATGCGGAGTACCACGTCGCGCTCCTCGTCGGACTCGATCTGGGCATAGCCGTACGCCACGGCATTGGTCACGGCGCCGTACAGTCCGTGCAGGTTGACCATGGTCGTCGGGCCGGCGGGCTGCCAGGATCGGGTCTCGTCGCCCACGGTGTAGGTGTCACTCAGGTCCACGCCCGGCTCACCGATATGAGTCTCATCCAGTCCGGTGCCCGGCCCGCCGAACGCGAAGGGCCCGACGATGTGCCAGTCGGTAATGAAGCCGAGGCGGCTGGGAATCCCCATGTCCCATGCAGTATCTCCGAGTTGGGCCAGGAGCTGCGCTACAGGGGCGCCGACCATGGGCTGAGAGACGATCTCGTCGACGGCCTCCAGTGCCTTCTGCTCCTCGCCCGCGTTGAACAGGGCGCTGATCATGGCGACCCGGGCCTCCGCGGGGAGATCCGCCGTACCCAGCCCACCGCCGGCGCCCAGCAGCACATCGAAGGCCGGCGCGCTCGGGCAGGCGACGACGCCGGCCAGGGCCCTGTCCTTGTTGTCGGTGAGACGGTACAGGTGGGCATAGGCCACCCCGGCGGGATCCGGGCGTCCCGACGCCCGCAGGTCGCCGGCCAGGTCCCATAGGCCCTGGACGGCAGAACTCGCGACTGACTCATCGGCGTCGCCCGAGGCTTCCACGAGCACCGGAAGAGCGGCGGGGCTGGCCGACTCGGCGAGGGCTTCGAGGGCCGCCGGGCGCATGAGCCCGCCGGCCGTCCGTGCCTCACCGGCCACCAGGGCCACCAGCTCCTCGCTCCCTCGACGGGCCATCATGGCCAGCATGGGCAGTTTCGTGTCGTCGGGTAGGGTGGGGTAGTGCGTGGCGATCAGGCGGTCGGCGCCGCGCCCGCTGATCGACCCGAGGGCCATGGCGAGGGCCTGCCGGTTGCGCAGCTCCCCGGCCTTCGCGGCGGCGATCATGGGCTCGATCACGGTCTCATCGCCATGTTTCCCGAGGGCCATGAGGGTGGCATCCAGGAGTACGCCCTCCGTGTCCCCGAGGAGGTCGAGGAGTAGGTTGATGGCGAGCTGCCAGTTCCCGCCCCGGCTCGCCAGAGCGTCGCCGTACCGGATCAGCGCATCGGTGGCCGCGAACTGGGTCTCGGGCGTGGCCCTGCGCGCAACCCGCTTCAGGGGCTCGAGCAGGTCCAGGTCCCCCGTCCAGGCCACCGCCTGAGCCGCCGCGGCACGAACGGGCGCATGGCCGTGACTCAGCATGGCTGACGCGGCTTCGACGGTGTCCCGCTGTCGGATCTCAGCCAGCCCCCCCAGGACGTTGATGGTCAGGTCGGGGTCGGCGGGGCCGATCGCCGCCACTAGCTCCGCGCGAGCCCCCACCGTGTTGAGGCGGGTGAGAGTGGTGCGCGCCTTCTCGCCGATGGTGTCGGTCCCGAGCAGGGCGCCCAATGGTGACACGTCGGTGCCTTCGGGCACGCCGATGGCCAGATAGCC
>WJIW01000376.1 GCA_014730065.1 Armatimonadia bacterium
CATGCCACCCATCATCGGGCCGCCCATCATGCCGCCCGATCCCATCATGCCCATGCCCGAGCCGCCCATCATGGGGCCCGACATACCCGAGCCGCCCATCATGCCGCCGCCCATCATGCCTGCCTGCGCATCGGTCCCGCGCACCTCATCGAGCGCTTCCTTGGCTCGCTTGAAGTTGCGGCGGGCCGCATCGAAGTTCCCGGCGGCGTACTGGGCCTTGCCTTGCTCGATCAGATCCTCGGCCTGACCCATGAGCCGCTTGGCCTTAGGCAGATCGCGCTGGGTCTGGCCCATGCCACCCATCATGCCGCCACCCATGCCACCCATCATGCCAGCGCCGCCCATCATACCCGAGCCGCCCATCATACCCGAGCCGCCCATCATGCCCGAGCCGGGCATCCCGCCGGGCATGCTCCCTGGGCCCGCCTGCTGAGCGAAGCTGGCCGGCACGGCTATCAGCGCGATGGCGGCAACAGCCGCTACGAGATATCTCATGGTCATTCGATACTCATCCCCTCGTCCGGGCGATGCCGAACTCCTGGCCTGCGTGACACGCACCGGCCACCGCCGAAGTATAGTGGCAGCTCCGAGCCAGTGTCAAAGCGCGTCCTCGTCACCCGGTTACGGAAGGTAAGACACGCTCTAGTCGATGCCTGATTCACTTCTCTCAAGGCATTTCCCTGCCTGCTGTCGATCAATGATCTGAGGGCTGGCCGTCTTGGGCGAGAGGGTATTGCCGGCGGAGCCCCGCCGAGGTATCATAGGGGCTAGCTGTTGATAAGATAGCAGGAGACTGCTTCGTGGGAGACGATGTTCCCCCTAGTTTGTGGTGGCTCGCCCTAGCCTTCGGGCTGCTCGCTTTGCAGGGGGCCTTTGTAGCTGCCGAGGTAGCCTTCCTCGCCACAGGCGTGGTCAAGGTTCGTCATTTGGCGTCCGAGGGTGGCCGCGCCGCTCGTATCCTAGCTTGGCTCCTCTCCGATCGCAGCCGCCTCTTCTCCACCGTTGTCGTGTCGATCACTCTCCTCGGCTACACCGCTGAGTCCCTGGTGACCTATCTGACAACCCACTATGGCGACGTTCTCGGCATGCCCTACCTCCATTACCTAGGCTTGGGCGCCGTGATCCTCGTCGTAGTCGTCCTCGTCGAGGCCTTCCCCGTCATCGCCGCCATCAAGTCTCCCGAGCGGACCAGCATCGCGCTCGCGCCGTTGGCCTGGTTGGCATATGTGGTCTTCTGGCCGCTGATCACCGCCCTCTCCCTGATCGCCAATGGCATCCTGCGGGTCGCCGGCGCGGTCCATCAGCCGTCCCCCTCGATCACCGAGGAGGAGGTCATCTCGATCATCGACGAGGCCGAGGTCCAGGAGGATGAGAAGTCCATGCTCCTCCGCGTCCTGGACTTCGGGGACCGCACCGTCGAGGAGGTCATGGTGCCCCGGACCGACATGATCTGCGTCCGCGAAGACGACTCCATCCACCACACTCTCGGGACGATGCTCGAGAGCCGCCACTCCCGCCTGCCCGTCTTCCGCGAGCGCCGGGACATGATCGTCGGCGTCGTGTACAACAAGGACCTTCTGCCTTTCCTTATAGAGGGGCAATCCAGCCGGCCCGTTAGTGAAGCCATGCGGCCAGCCCATTTCGTCCACGAGAAGCGCCTCGTCGCCGACTTGGTGCGCGAGTTCCAGGAGCACCGACGGGTGATGGCCCTGGTCACCGATGAGTTCGGTGGCATCGCGGGACTGGTCACCATGGAGGATGCACTGGAGGAGCTGGTGGGCGAGATTTTGGATGAAGAAGACCTGGAGGAGCGATCGACCCAGCCTCTGGGCGATGACGCGTACTTGGTGCGCGGTAATACCGCCACCCACGACCTGGAGCGAGATCTCTCCATCTCACTGCCCGAGGGTGAGTACGAGACGGTCTCCGGGTTGGTGCAGGCGGAGCTGGGGCATATCCCCGACATCGACGAAGCGGTCGAGCTCTCCTCAGGCGTACGGATCCAGGTCCTGGAGGCCGACGCACGGCGGGTACTCTCCGTAAAGGTGATCCTGCCTCCCTCAGATGACGGTGAGGATGACGCCGCCGAAGCTGTGGAGGACGAACCCCTTTGAGCTTCACCCGCCCCTCCACTCCTTACCGAGCCCCGAACCATCCGAGCCTCCTTGGCCGAGCCGTGACCATCATACTGCTGCTGGGAGCAGTGGGTATGGGTGCAGCGGTGGCGTCGGCTCCCGCAGGCGGAGGCTCCACCATCACCGGATGGACGCCTCTCTTGATGGTCGAGGCGCTGCTCACCGTGGTCTGCATGATCGGCAGCGCGGCCTTCTCCTATGCCGAAGCGGGGCTCGTGGCCGTCTCCAAACCACTCGTGCGTCGCATGGCAGACCTGGGCGATGACCCCCGAGCCCGCAAGCTGGAGGGCCTGGTCGAGTCCGGGCTGGAGGACGCCGTCGCCATGCTGGCGATCATGGTCACGCCGCTTAACCTAGCCACGGCCACCTTCGTGGGCCACTTGACGGTCTCGCTGCTGGGACAGGCTTACTATGTGCACACGGCCGCGGGCAGTCTGGTCGCCGTCCTGCTCTTCTGCGAGATTGTCCCGAAGACGTACGCCTCCCACTACCCCGATCGCACCGCCCTGTCCACGGTACGCTGGGTCGTGCCCCTTATCCGCAGCCTTCCCGTCCGGGTGCTGTTCGCGGGCGTGAAGGCTGGGTCGTGGCCCGTCCGGCGCCTCCTGGGGTTCGATGACGACATCTACCGCGTGCGGGGCTTCTCCGAGGAGGAGCTGCAGTCCCTAGTCGACATGGCCGAGGAGCACGACGTGCTGGACCAGGCCGAAGCCCAGATGTTCGGGTCCATCGTCTCGATCGGGGAGCGCACCGTACGGGAGATCATGGTCCCCCGGGTCGACATGGTCATGGTGGACGCGGAGACCCCCCTCGCCGAGGCCGCCCACCTGATCGGTCGGGAGGGCAAGTCGCGCATCGCCGTCTACCAGGGAGTGGCCGACGAGATCATCGGGATCCTGTACGCCACCGACGTCCTACGCTGCTTCCACGCCGGAGACGACTCCAAGACGGCTGCCGATCTGGTGCGCGATGC
>WJIW01000377.1 GCA_014730065.1 Armatimonadia bacterium
ATCCTGAATACCGACGAGACCACCGCGTACGACCCGGACATGCTCGCCGTCGAGGAGATCCTGGCCCAGCGCCTGGACTTCCGAGGTGCGCCACTGGTCTCGTTTTGCGCGCGACTGCAGGCCGACGCCGCGGTGCTTGGCCCCGACCAGGGCCGGTCCATGCTGTCGGAGCTGGGAGTTGACAAGGACGCTGCCCGGGAGGTAGCTTACGCGATACGCACGGCCACGGCCGATACCGGCTGATGGCACCCCGACGCTGCTTCATGCCAGCCGGGACAGACGGAAAGCTACACGGGAGCCCGAATTCGGTGCCCCGTGGCTTCCCTTCTCCCGCCGCCCACCGCGCGGCGGGCACTGACCGAGGAAGGGAGGTCGGCGCTTTGTCCGACCCCAACCTGGACTACCGATACGACGTTCTGTACATCCTCAATGCGGAGCTTTCCCAAGAGGAGCAAGACGAGGCAATCGAGGACTTCAAGGGTATCGTCACCGCGCACGACAGTGGCATCCTGGAAGTCGCCCCGTGGGGCCTGAAGCGCTTTGCCTTCGAGATCAATGCCCAGCGCGAGGGCGTATACGTGAACATGCTGATCCACGGCAAGTCCTGCGTGCAGGAGCTTGACCGGCGCCTGCGGATCGATGGCCGCACCGTGCGGCACCTCATCGTCAAGGAGACGCGCCGTCAGTACAAGGCACGCCTCCGTAGCCAGGCGACCAAGGAAGCCATCGCCCCCGACACCGACGAGGCCCAGACGGAAGCCGAGGCCGCACCGGCGGAGGCCCCAGCCGAGGCCCCCGCGCCGCAGGCCGAGGAAGCAGCGGTCGAGGCCGCGCCCGAAGCCACGCCTGAAGCCACCGAGCCCAAGGGCGAGGAGACCGCCGAGGCGACCACCGAGACCGCTACCGAGACCACCGACACGGAGACGGCCGAGGAGAGTGCCGCGGACGCGCCCGCTGAGGCCGAGACAGCCGAGAGCGAGACGACGGAGAGCGATACCCCGACGGAGTAGCCGTGCCGGCCCCGGTGGGGAGACCGGCCCGGACGAAGGAGGCGCGCGGCAATGGTCAACTCAGTGGTTCTCGTGGGACGCCTCGGACGAGATCCGGAGCTAAAGGTGACCTCGGGGGGGATCTCGCTGTGCAAGTTCTCCATAGCCGTGGACCGGCCGTACCGCAGCCAGGGCGGCGACAAGGTCACCGATTGGCTCGATATAGTCGCCTGGCGCGATCGAGCCGAGTTCTGCGCGAACTACCTGCAGAAGGGCACCATGGTGGCCGTCGAGGGCCGGATTCAGGTGCGTAAGTGGGAGACCCCCGAGGGTGACCCCCGCAAGATGTACGAGATCCAGGCCGACAATGTACAGATCCTAGTCGGCGGCAGCCGCAGTGGCGGCGGCCCCGACTACTCGGACGATGACGCGCCCCCGTCCTCCCAGGGTTCGGGCTCCAGCGGCTCCAAGGCCAGGGAGAGCTTGGGTGGCGACGACTTCGACGATACCTTCGACCCCAGTGATGACGATGATCCCTTCGGAGGCGAGTAATGGCAATGTTTGACGACGACAGCACCTACAGGGACGATGATCGAAGCAGAGACCGGGATCGGGGCGGCCGTGGCCGTGACCGGGACCGGGGCCGCGGCAGGCGTCGCCGCCGCAAGGGCCGTCCGGATGTCGAGAAGATGGCCGCCGTGGACTTCAAGGACATCAAGCTGCTGCGGCAGTTCGTGAACGATCGCGGGCAGATCGTGCCTCGGCGCCAGACGGGCCTGAGCGCCCGAGCCCAGCGCATGCTTACCGACGCCATCAAGCAGGCTCGGCATATGGCCCTTCTGCCCTTCGTGGTGGAGGAGTAGGCCCGACCGAGGCATCGACGAAGCGGACCGGGCAGAGGGCCCGGGAGCACTGCGGCGTGCCGGGCGGAGCCAGCGCCCGGCATTGTCACGTCTAGTCCGGAACGGAGAGAGGTACTATGGCGGACGCCAGAATGGCACTTGGCATCGATGTGGGCGGCACCTTCATCAAGGCCGCGCTCTGCTCCCAGGATGGCGAGGTCGTTATCCGGTCGAGCACGGATACGGTGGCCCGGGAGGGCTATGAGGGCGTCCTCCATCGGATCATCTGGATCGTGGAGGATGTCATCGAGCGGAGCGGCGTGAAGCGCGGCGAGATCGGTGGCGTGGGTCTGGGCCTACCGGGCCGGGTCGATCCCCGCTCCGGCGATGCCGTCATGTGTCCGAACCTGCCGGGCTTCGTGGGTGTGCCGGTGGCTCGTCCCTTGGAGGACGCGCTGGGCATGACCGTTCGCATCGGCAATGACGCGGGCTGCGCGGGTTTGGGCGAGTTCCATTTCGGCTCGGGCAAGGGCTCCCGGGACATGATCATGCTGACCCTGGGCACGGGGATCGGCGGCGCCGTCATCCTCGATGGCAAGCTGCGGCGGGGCTCGCGGCAGATCTTGGGCGAGATCGGTCACTCGGTCATCGATGTCAACGGGCCGCAGTGCGGGTGCACCCAGCACGGCTGCCTGGAGGCATTTTGCGGCAAGGAAGGGATCATCCGCCGAGCCCGGGAGCGCCTTCAGAGCGGACGGGAGAGCCAGATCTGGTCGCTGGCCGAAGGTGATACGCTGAAGATCAGCCCAGCCATCATCGCCGAGGCCGCCCAAGGGGGCGACGCTGTTGCGCTCGAGGTGCTCGAGGAGACGGGGTTCTTCCTCGGCGCGGGCATCGTCAACGCCGTCGTGTTCTGCGATCCCGACGTGGTCGTGGTGGGCGGCAAGATCGCCGATGCCGGCGAGCCGCTGTTCGGGGCCATTCGCCGGACGGTGGAGGCGCGGTGCCGGATCGCCCAGTTCCGCGGGGATCGTATCGTCAAGGCCAAGCTCGGCGGCGACGCCGGCGTGGTGGGAGCCGCGAGCTTGATCCTGGAGCCCCAGGAGGCCTAGACGGCCATCAGCAGGATGCGCTCGACCGAGACCCGGAGGCAGGCCGCCACTGAGCCTGCCTCCTCGCACGCCAGGGGGCGGGCTACCGTGCAGGCATTGTCACGTCGTTTCCGGAGCGATCCCGCCTTCCGCCAGGCTGTGGCGGCCCTGGAGAAGGAGGGCGCCTCGGTACACTCCGAGGGCCTGACCACCTCGGCCCGGCCTCTGTTCGTCTCGGCTCTCCATGAGGCCACGGAGCGGCCGCTGCTGGTGCTGTGCCCCACCGAGGAGGTGGCCGACCGCCTCCATCAGACCCTGGCCGCCTGCCTCCCCCCCGAGCGCGTGCGCTTCTTCCCCTCCATGGAGATGACGCTGTTCGAGCGGTACGGGGTCGACGCCGAGGCCCAGGCCGACCGGCTGCGGGTCCTCGCCGAGCTGTCGGCGGGCCGGGCGGGGGTCATCATCGCTTCGGGGACGACCCTCCTCCACGACATCGTCCCCCGGAACCGGTTCGCCGGCTGGAGCCGAGTGCTTGCCACGGGCGAGGAGACCGACCGCGAGGATCTGGTGGACTGGCTGGTGGGCGCGGGCTACCGCCGGGTGGAGATGGTCACCGAGCCGGGGGAGTGTGCCCTGCGGGGCTTCATCATCGACATCTTCCCCCCGACCCACACCCAACCGGTCCGGGTGGAGCTCTTCGGCGACGAGATCGAGTCCATCCGCAGCTTCGATCCCAGTAGCCAGCGGTCCACGGGCCCCGTCGCCAGTCTGCGCCTGGTCCCAGCTACGGAGCTGCTGTGCACGTCGGAGGAGATGGCCGCGGCGGCCGACCGGATCGAAGCCCTTGTAGAGGAGCAGCTTCCCCACCTGGAGCCCGAAGCCAGGGACCGGCTCCGGGGGGCGATCAGCGAGGACCTGGAGCTGATGCGGTCGGGTGCCAAGACCCAGGACCTGACCTACTACAGCCAGCTCCTGTACCGGGGTGGCGATACGCTGCTCGACTACCTGCCGACGTCGGCCCTGCTGGTGTGCATCGATCCCCACCGCATGGTACGGGCGGCCGAGGAGCTGCTGGAGGACCTGGAAGAGGCCCACGGCAGCCGGCTGGAGCGGGGCGAGCTCCCGGCGCTGCCCGAGCCCACCTTCCGCCAGGTCGACGAGCTGACCCAGCTAGTGGCCTCGCGCCAGGGCGTGTACGTGACCTTGCTCGCACCCTCCCTGGAATGGGCCGGCGACCGAACCCTGGTCGAGCACAAGTGCCATCCGGTGGACTCCATGCGTGGCTCGGTGGTCGAGCTGAGTGACCAGGTCAGCGAATGGCAGCTCGAGGGCAACGCCGTGGTCCTCTCCACCACCCAGCGGAAGCGACTGCTGAACATCCTCTCCGAGCGCGATGTGGAGCATGTGGAGGAGTACTCGGAGACCGCCGACGTGGCCAGCGGCATGGTCCATGTGGGCACCCTCGCCGTCGAGGGCGGGTTCCGTATGCCCGAGGCCCGGCTCGTGGTCGTCACCGATCGCGAGATGTTCGGCTACCACCGCCCGGTGCTACCGGCGCGCCGCCCGCGCGCCGAGGTGAAGCTCACCAGCCTGGCCGAGTTGAAGGAGGGGGACTTCGTGGTCCACGTCTCCCACGGCGTGGGCCGCTATGTGGGCATCGTGCAGGACACGGTCGAGGGGGTGGAGCGGGACTACCTTGAGGTCGAGTACGACGGCGGTAAGCTGAAGGTGCCCACCACCCAGATCGATCGCATCCAGAAGTACATCGGGGCCGAGGGCGTGGCCCCCAAGCTCGACTCCCTCAGCGGGACCACGTGGAGCCGGAAGCGGAAGCGGGCGGAGAAGGCCACCAAGCAGCTCGCCCTGGAGCTTCTCAAGCTCTACGCCGAGCGGGAGGCCGCCGTGGGGCATCGGTTCTCCGAGGATCAGCCGTGGCAGCACGAGATGGAAGGCGCCTTCATCTACGACGAGACCACCGACCAGCTCGAGGCCACCTTCCCGTACGAGGAGACGCCCGAGCAGATGCGGGCCATCGACGAGGTCATGGCCGATCTGGAGGCGGACAAAGTCATGGACCGGCTGGTCTGCGGCGACGTGGGCTTCGGCAAGACCGAGGTGGCCGTGCGGGCCGCCTTCAAGGCCGTCCTCGATGGCAAGCAGGTCGCCGTGCTGGTCCCGACCACCATCCTCTGCGAGCAGCACAGCCGCACCTTCGAGGAGCGACTGGGAGCTTACCCCGTGCGGGTCGACAAGCTGAGCCGCTTCACGCCAGCCAAGGAGGAGAAGGGCGTCATCCAGGGGGTTACCTCGGGAGCCACGGACATCGTCATCGGGACCCACAAGCTCCTGAGCGAGAAGGTGAAGTTCTCGGACCTGGGGCTGCTTATCGTCGATGAGGAGCAGCGCTTCGGCGTCAAGCACAAGGAGCGGCTCCGCCAGACCCGAGCCAACGTGGACCTGCTGACCCTGACGGCCACGCCCATCCCCCGGACCCTCCACATGGCCCTCTCGGGCATTCGGGATCTATCGACCATCAACCAGGCTCCAAGGGGCCGGGTGGCCATCCGCACCTTCTGTGTCGAGGAGGAGGACGAGGTCATCCGGGAGGCCATCCGCCGGGAGATCAACCGCGAGGGCCAGGTGTACTTCGTGCACAACCGGGTGCGGACCATCGCGGGCTGGGCCCGGCGGCTCAAGAAGCTCGTTCCCGATGCGCGCATCGCCGTGGCCCACGGCCAGATGACCGACGAGGAGCTGGAGTCGATCATGCTGGACTTCTACGCCGGCGACTACGACGTGCTGTGCTGCACCAGCATCATCGAGTCGGGACTGGACGTGCCCAACGTGAACACCCTTATCGTCCAGAACGCTCCGGGCTTCGGTCTGGCCCAGCTCTACCAGCTCCGGGGCCGAGTCGGGCGGTCGTCGCGCCAGGCCTATGCGTACTTCCTGTACTCCGATCCAGCGCGCCTGACCGCCGAGGGCGAGGAGCGGCTGGCGGCGATCCGCGAATTCACCGAGCTGGGCTCGGGCTTCCGAATCGCCATGCGCGACCTGGAGATCCGAGGAGCGGGGAGCCTGCTCGGGGCCGAGCAGCACGGGCACATCGAGGCCATCGGGTTCGAGCTGTACTGCCAGATGCTGCGCGATGCGGTGGAGGAGATCCGGGGCGAGCGGCCCGAGGTGCCCGAAGAGCTGCCCAGCGTGGACCTGCCCCTCGATGCCTTCCTGCCCGCCAGCTACGTGCCGTCCGACGGCCATCGGCTCGATCTCTACCGCCGGCTCTCCACGATCCGCGATATGGAGCGCCTGGCCGATCTCAAGCAGGAGCTGGAGGATCGCTTCGGGCCCATGCCCGAGGAGGCCGCGAACTTGGTGCGCGTCCTCCGGTTCCGGGTGCTATGCGGTGAGCGGGATGTGGTGGCTTCGCCCGCCGAGGCGGGGAGCTACCAGCTTCGGATCCGCCCCGGGCTTCAGATCACAAAGGGAGCCCAGGCCAAGCTCAAGAAGTACTGGATGCTACACGCGAGGAGGACCCTGCGGGCCCTGGAGGTAAAGGACCTTTGGGTCACGGTGACCTTCGCGAACATACCCGCCTCGGAGAAGCTGCAAGCCCTCGAAGAGGTCGCGGAATTGATAGCAACGGAGCCCAGGCCCGTACGCTCGGGCCGCTGATATAGATGCCAGAAGTCATCGCAGTATCCTTCCGCACGGGAGGTAAGCCTTACTACTTCGATCCCGAGGGTACCGACTACCAGACGGGCCAGTGGGTGTTGGCGGAGACCAACAAGGGATTGGAGCTGGGCCAGGTCGTTCGGGAGAACACCGCCGTGCCCGATGCCGAGCTGAAGTCCTCCCTGCGGTCCATCGTGCGCATCGCTACCGACGAAGACCGGTCCACCGACGAGGCCAACCGCGCCAAGGAGGCCGAGGCCCTGGAGTACTGCCGGGGTAAGGTCAAGGAGCATAAGCTCCCCATGCGGCTGGTGGCCGCCAGCTACACCTTCGACTGCAAGCGGCTCACGATCTACTTCGGGGCCGAGAACCGCGTCGATTTCAGGGCCCTGGTACGCGACCTGGCTTCCCACTTCCGGACCCGGATCGAGCTACATCAGCTAGGAGTGCGGGATCTGGCCCGGGCTGTGGGAGGCTACGGCACCTGCGGCCAGGAGCTGTGCTGCCGATCGTGGCTGCCTGAGTTCTATCCCACGGCGATCAAGATGGCCAAGGAGCAGGGGCTGAGCCTCAACCCCAGCAAGGTCTCGGGGCTGTGTGGCCGGCTGCTCTGCTGCCTGCGGTACGAATACGAGACGTACGTCCATCTCCGGAAGTCCGCGCCCCGGCAGGGGAAGACCGTGGAAACGGAGCAGGGCAAGGCGAAGATCAAGGACGTCAGTCTCCTCAAGGGTGAGGCACTCCTGGAGCTGCCCGATGGGCGGACGGAGTGGCGGACGTACGACGAATTCGTCAAGGCCCCCCTTGCCCAAGCCGACGAGGCCCAGGCAGAGGAGACCGAGGAGCGGGCGCCCGAGCCTGCCGCCACCGAGGAGAAGCCCGCTACCGAGAAGGGCCGCAGGCGGGCCTCGGACAAGGTGGGCGGGCGTCGCCGACCGCGGCGCAAGAGCCGCAAGGGCGGCCAGAGCGGCGGCAAGCAGGACGGCGGCTCGCAGGAGAGGAGCCAGGCTCAGGGCGACCAGCAGCCCGGCTCCGAGGGAGCCGGCAAGGGCAAACAGAGCAAGGACACCAAGGAAGGCAAGAAGCAAAGCGGCTCCGGGGCCAAAAAGAGCAAGTCGGGCTCGCGCCGGCGCCGCCGCAGGCGCCGCAAGCCTTCGGGTGGATCTCAGTCGGATCAGAACAAGAAGAGCGATGGGTGATCCTCGATGCCTACCTACGAGTACCTGTGCAAGGCGTGTGGCGATGACTTCGAGGTGCGACGCTCCATCACGGCCAAGGCCCGGACCGAGGCCTGTCCCCATTGCAGGAGCCGCAAGACCTCCCAGAAGCTCTCGGGCGGGCGCAGGGTGCCCCGGGGCCGAAGCTCCAACGGCGCGGGCTCAGGCGGCGGCTGCGGCGGGTGCAGCAAGTCGAGCTGTGCCGGCTGCGGCAGACACTAGCGGGGTCCGCAGGAGTGCCCTCCGCCCAGGTGTGTGGGCTCTGCCCCAGGCCCCCGGGACGGCGTAGCCGCGGAACGGCGCGCCGTGCTGGTTGCGAGGCTTCTTGGCCCGCTTGCGCAGTCCAAGTCTGCCCTCACTCCAACTCTCTCCCATCGCCTGCGCGACGGGAGAGAGGGCAGAACGGTAGCCGATAGACACGCACGCTCTTCCCAACAGCCGCTGAAGCCCACTGCTTGATCCGGCCCGCACGGGGTTCGTGGGTGATGCAGGTTACTGTGGCACCCGGAAGATCAGGATGATCCCTACGATCCCGATGACCAAGTTCGCGAACCACGCGGCGAACCACGCGGGCACCCGGCCGTCGTATCCCATCTGGGTCATGTAGTGGAGGAAGATGTAGTAGAGCATGATGACCCCGAAGCTCAGGCCGAAGGACATGCTCCGGCCGCTTCGCTCGGGGCGCACCCCCATGGGGCAGCCAGCCATGGCGAAGACCAGACAGGCGATGGGCACCGAGAAGCGCAGCCCCAGCTCCGTCCGAAAGGTGTTCAGCCGGTCCAGCATCTGGTCATCGAGACCCACTTGGTTCAGCGTCGCCTCCAGCTCCTCCACCTGATCCCGTAGCATGCGGATGGTCATGGTCCGGGCCTCCAGATCGAGGCGGCTGATCTGCTCCGGGCGTCGGTGCAGCCGTATCTCCGTCTCCTGCCACTCCATAGGCTGATCGGCGAGGGTCTGGCGCGTCCACGCGCCCTCCAGGGTCCACCAGAAGTCCTCGCTGTAGGTGGCGTTCTGGGCGCGGGTCAGCAGGATCTCCTCCACCTCGCCATTGGCGGCGTACTGATAGCGGAGGATGGTGATGTTGTACAGCGCAGGGACGGTCGCATCGAAGGTGCCCGCGTAGACGATCATGTTCACCCGGCCGTGGGAGTCCAGGTCGGAGAACATGCGGTTGCTCGCGCCGTGGCTTCCCACCTGGGGTGGAACGCCGGCTCGCAGCTTCTCCACCTGGAAGTTGCACCACGGGGCGACGAACTCCGAGACGAAGAAAGCGAAAAGGCTGGCCACCAAGGCGAAGGCCATGGCGGGGAGGACCAGGCGCCTGAAGGGCACGCCCGAGGCAGTCATGGCCGTGATCTCGTTGTCATCGGACAAGCGGCCGAAGGCGTAGATACCGGCGAATAGCATGGCCATGGGCATGCTGAGGGCGAGGTACTGGGGCGTGGATAGGACGAAGAACTTGAGGGCATCCCAAGACGTGGCTCCACTGTGCAGGAAGTCCAGGGCCCGGCGCACGGTGTCCAAGGCCAGCAGCAGACCCCAGAACATGGCCACGCCCTGGATGAAGGGGTTCACCAGCCGGAAGGCGATGTAGCGATCCAGTGTGGGGGGGATCAACCTCCGCACCTATGCCTCGGTCCCCTTGATGCGAAGTCCCCGGGTCAGGGCGTCGCCGAAGTACAGCCTCTGGGCCGCCTCGTCGTGCACCAGCTCGGCGGGCGTGCCGTGGGTCTGGAGCTTGCCATCGAAGATGATGTAGGCCCGGTCGGTGATCTCCAGGGTCTCCCGGAATGAGTGGTCGGTGATGAGGATGCCGATTCCATCCTCTTTCAGCTCGAAGACGATCTCCTGGATGTCCTGAATGGCCTTGGGGTCGACGCCGGTGAAGGGCTCGTCGAGGAGGATGAAGCTGGGATCGGAGGCCAGGCATCGGGCGATCTCCACCCTCCGGCGCTCGCCTCCCGATAGGGACTCGCCCATGGACTCCTTGAGCTGGCCGACTTTGAGCCGATCCAGCAGCTCCGCGCACCGGGCGACGCGCTCGGCCTTGCTCAGGGGCTGAAGCTCGAGGATGGCCATGATGTTGTCCCAAACCGACAGCTTCCGGAAGACGGAGCTGGACTGGGCCAGGTAGCCGATGCCCCGGCGGGCGCGGCGATGCATCCGGAACCGTGTGATGTCCTCGCCATCGAGGTACACGTGGCCCTGGTTCGGCTGGATTAGCCCGACGACCATGTAGAAGCTCGTGGTCTTGCCCGCTCCGTTGGGGCCGAGAAGGCCTACCACCTCGCCCCGGTCGAGGCCGACGGATACCTCGTCGACGACCCTCCGGCCCCCGTACCGCTTGACCAGGTTCTCGGTGAAGAGGTCGAGCTGGGTCAGCTCCGGCGCCGATCGCATATCGCCCTCGCCGCTGGAGTGGAGGGGCTCGTCGGGTAGGTCCGGGGCTTGCTCCTCCGGGGCTACCTCGTCATTGGTTGCCTGGGCTTCCTCGGGCGTCACTGGTCGTCCCCCGCCGCGTCGTCGGTGTCGTCGGAGACGATGATCTCCGCCGGGCCGCCGCCCGCCCCGCCGGCGTCGATGAAGCTGGAGCCGCCGACGGAGTAGATGTCGATGTAGCTTACATTACGGAACTGCATGACCGCCTGGCCCGTTCGCTCGTCGATGACGACCAGCTCCGGATCGCCCTCCATGCGCACCCGGTCGGCGCGCTCCCCGGGCGGCACCCCCGGCACGTGGACGGGCACGGGAACCTGGGGGGTCAGAACGGCCCGAGCGGCGTGACCGTCCACCAGGCGGACCCGGGGCCGCTCATCCTCGGCATCCTCGGCGGGCTCTTGCTCGACTCGGGTGTGGAAGGTCACGTTACCCCGGGCGATGCCGCCCAGAAGCTCGTTGGTGTCGGGGTCGAGCTTCATCTCCACCCGGTCGGCCTCGAAGGAGCCGTCGCCTTGCACGATTCGCGGTCTCTCCGTGGCCTCGAGCTGGCCCGACTTGCGGTCCATGCGCAGGCTCTTGGCGTGGAGGACGATCTCATCCTGGTCGTCCTCGACTGGGAGTATGCGGAGCGTGCCGTCGCGCAGGTAGAGCCAGGTGTGGTCGCTATCGGGCTTGTGGTAGCCCATGGCCGCGCCATCGACGACCATGGGTCGGTCGGCCTTGGTCTGGGGCTCGATGTCGCTGTGTACATTGCCCGAGAGCTCCAGCCGCATGCGGCCGACGGCCTCGCTGCCGTCCATCTCGGCTCGGTCGGCGGTGGTGACCATGGAATCCTCGGTGGAGGTGACCCGGACATTGCCCTCGGCCAGCATCTTGTCCTCGTCGGGCATGACGTCGATGGTGTCGGCGGCCATGCGGAGGGTCTCCTCGCCCGTGGCGGGGTCTTTGCCCACCAGCACGGGCTCGCCCCGGACCTCGATGCGCATCTCGTCCTGGGCAAGCCGGGCCGTGGCACTGCCGCCGCGGATCTGGAACCAGAACCGGTTATCGCCGCTCTCGACCCGGCTCTCCAGCACGGCGTTGCCCACCAGCTCCACCCGATCGAGTAGCACGTCGGGCTGATCGTCCTCTTCCTCATCCCCATCCGATGGGGAGGGCTGCTGCGGCTCGGTCCGCACGAAGCATGCGACGATGCGGTCGGCGCGGTAGACGTCGCCCGCGCTAGGCCGCTCGATGCGCGGGTTGCCCGAGGCGGTCATCACCGGTGGGTCGGTCAGCTCGTACTGGATAGCGTTGCCGTAGACCATGAGCTCCGTAGGCGGGCCGTCCTCCTTGGGCTGGAAGTGATGGAGGGTGGTGGGGGCGCCGGTGGCGGTGACGCTGGTGATGGTGCCCGTGTCATCGAAGTCGGCGACCATCCGGCTGGCCTCGAAGGTGGAGTCCTCGATACGCGGCCGCTCCATTACCCCGCGCACGCCCCCCTCGAGCACAGCCTGGCGCTCGAGGGCCGAGTACTTGCCCGACCGGGCGGTGAGGGTGATGACCCGCTCCTTGCGGAAGGTCAGGCCCGGGCGGCCGGGATCGATGACATGCACCGACCGGACCTGCACATCGCCCACGGTGTCGGCGTACAGGATCTGGTCGCTCTGCTCGGGATCGATCTGGACGTTGATCACGTCGGCGCTGAAGACGGCCTCCCCGACTTCCACCTCGGGATCGCCCATGAGCCGTATGACGCTATTGGCCAGGTCGGCGGTCATGCGGTCGGCCCGCACGACGGCGTTGCGGAAGTCCACCTCCTGCTGGGCCTGGGCGCCGGCGGCGAGGGTGGCCATGGCGAGCACGGCGATGGCCGCGCGCTTGCCGTTCTGAGGCGGCATGGGGGTCACCTCACACCTGGACAGCTTGGTCGAGTCGGTACCCTCGCTGGGCTCGAACCACGTGTCGATCGTGGAGCCGTAGAATGTGCTGCGGCCATACTCAAATACGGCCTCCTCCTCGAACCGGGCATGGCGCTCCTCGGTCCGATAGACCATCCGCTCCGCCTGGCCCGCGTAGGGGACTTCGGCATCGGAGCCCGATTCCGCCTGCACGCCCTCGGTGAAGATGAGCACGCCCTCGGCGGCATCGAACTCCAGGGCGGACGCCTCGACCATCATCTCCTGCCGGCCTGCGGTGTAGATGCGGCATGTGGCGCGGCGCACAACCCCGGTGGGGCTACCGGCCTCTCGCTCCACCTCGCCCGTCAGGACCTCCCACAGGATCTCGCCCGTTTCGGCGTCCCGCTGGAGGATCGTGCCCCGCTCCGCTGTCTCGATGGGCTCCATCTGCTCCGATGGCCGGTCCAGGCCCCCGGAGAGCCAGATCCACACCGCGAACAGGACCACCGCCACGAACAAGGCGAGGGCGGCGTATCGGGTGAGTCGGTCTTGGTTCTGCATTCAGCCACCACTCGGCCGCGCCGCCGGGCATCGTGTGTCAGGGGCGGCACATGCAAGCGGCCGCGATCCGTTCTATAGAGACGCTCGTGCGCCGCCGGGGCTTCATCGGTCTGCAGCCCACGAACGCTACCAGAGGGGTATGGGCCGGTCAAGCCGCATGGCGGCTCTGAAGTGCACGTAACCCTAGCCCTCCCGTGGGTGTCTTGTGTGGTCCCACGGAAGGGGAGAGGCGTATGAAGAAGCGCGGACGGCCCGGAGCTCTGCCTCCGACCAGGGCCGGCCAATCCAAAGCAAGCCACCAGGAGCCCCAAGGCCAGATGATCGGGCGAGTCCACCGTGCGGGGGCGTGGTGGCGGGGCGAGCGCGACGTGGAGATCCGCCGGGTGCGTGGCCGCGACGGGCGGGTATCCCAGTACCGTCGGCATCAGGACGACGGGCTCTGGCGGCCCGACGCGGAGCTGGATTGACCCGGCCCTTCCTCCGATGGCCGGAACACGTAGCGGGTCATGGCGCCCACCTTGGCCATGGCAGCGTCCAGGGAGTACTCGGCCACGGCTCGCTCCCTGGCCTGGCGGGCCATCCTCGCCCGTAGCTCGTCGTCGGCGAGGATGGCCTCCATGGCATCGGCCAGTGCGTCCACGTCCTCGTTGGGCACGATCCGGCCCGTCTCGTTCTCCACGATGGTCTCGGGGATGCCGCCAATGTCCGAGCCGACCACGGGCGCGCCGCAGGCCATGGCCTCGATGATGGCGTACGGGACGCACTCCATGCGCGAGGGCAGCAGGAAGAGATGGCACGTCCGCATATACTCCAGCTTCTCATCCTCGTCCACGAAGCCCACCAGGTCCGCCCGGCCGGCCAGGCCCGCCTCACTGAGGGGCTGCTCGAAGGGGTAGATCTCGTCGCCCCCGGAGAGCTTGAGGCGCAGATCGGGGAAGCGCTCGGCGATTCTGGTGAAGGCCTCGACGACCAGGTCGATGCCCTTGCGTCTGGGCCTGGCTCCCCCCATGAAGAGCAGGAAGGGCTCGTGCCCTTCCTCCCGATGCCCCTCGCCCGGGCAGTAGTGGTCCACGTCCACGGCGCTGGGCACCACATCGATGGGGGCCTTGCACCCCCACGAGCGGAGCATGTTCGCCACGCCGTGGGTGAGGACCAGGTGGCCGTCGGCCACGAGGACCGTTCGCCGTATGATCCACCGGACCCAGCCGGGCGAGGCCTCGTAGAACTGGTCCAGGGGCCCGAGCTGGTGGGCAAGGATCGGACGGAACAGCAGGCGAGACCAGATGGTGTAGAAGACCATCTCCCAGAAGACCAGGTACGGAGCGAAGGTGAGATAGCAGACCTGAGTTCGCTTGGCCAGCACCACCCACGGGTAGATCAGGATCTTCCCGATGGTCTTGGCGCCCGACGCGAGGAGCCGTCCCAGGCCGCCGCTGGTAAGCTGGCCGTAGCCGACTCCCTTACCGCGCTTCTCGGTCTTCTCGCCCCGGTAGGTGGAGTGGGTGTGCCACTCGCAGGATTCCTCGTGGGTAGTCACCAGCCGGATGAACTGAGCCATCCCGCCCACGGGCGCGACGGGCCCCACGATCAGCACCCGCGGCTTCGCGGTCCTCTGCCTCGCATCGGGGTCGGCGGCCATGGTGGATCTCCTCGGTTCATCGCCTTCATGCACACCGAGGGGATGTTAGCACAGGCCCGGCCAGGTCGGAAGTGGGGCTCGGTGGCGCATCCAGCCGCGTCACGGCATAATGGACGGTGGTCGGTGGAGACGGGACGCTAGGGAGCGCTCGATGCGGATTGGCTACAAGGCAAGCTACCTGTTCGAGCCGCGGAAGTCGGGGATCCACGTCTACCTGGTCAATCTCCTGAGGGCCATGGCCGATCTGGGCGAGGTCGACATCCGACTGTACGCCAGCGGGGTGGGGCGGGAGCTGGAGCCCGAGGCACGGGAGCTGCTCGGGCGCGCGTCGGGGGCCCGGTTGTCCAGAGTCCAGCGCGGCTGGGACCGAGCCATGATGCCTCTGTACGCCTTGGTGGATGGCATCGACGTGATGCATGTGCCCAGCCCCTTCGTGCCGACCTGGTTCCCCAAGCCCCTCGTCGCCACGGTGCACGATCTGGCTCCCTTCCGGATGCCCGACATGTACGAGTCGGAGCGTGAGGCGTACGCCAAGCTGACCCGAGAGGTGATCCAGGCGCCCGACGTTCTGGTTGCCGTGTCCGAGTCGACCAAGCGAGACGTGGTGGAGTTCTTCGACATGCCCGAGGACCGCATTGTCGTGAGCCCCCTGGGCGTCAATGATCGCTTCAGGCCGGTCGAGGCCGCCGAGGAGCGAGTGTCCGAGCGGTTCGATCTGGACCAAAGCTACGTGATGGCGGTCGTCGGATCGGCCCATCCGCGGAAGAACCTGGCCGGTGTGGTCCGCATCTTCGACCGGCTGGACAGGGATGATCTGGACCTGGTTATCGTGGGGTCGTGCGAGCGCGACGCCGAAGCGACTCAGGCCATCGCGGAGTCGCCTCAGAGGGAGCGCATAAGGGTCCTCGGTCACCTGCCCGAGGAGGACCTTCCCTTGGTCTACTCCGGCGCCCGGCTGCTGTGTTTCCCGACGTACTACGAGGGCTGGGGTCTGCCGGTCTTGGAGGCCCTGGCGTGTGGAACGCCCGTGGTGTGTGCGGACAACTCGTCCCTGCCCGAGGCGGGCGGCGACGCGGCGGTGCTTCTCCAGGCCGACGACCTGGACGCCTTCGTCCATGCCGTGGGCCGGCTGATCGATGATCAGGCCCACTGGGAGGAGCGGCGGGCCCGTGGGCTCGCTCACGCCGCCGACTTCACCTGGCGGCGAACCGCTCGCTGCACCCTCGACGCCTACCGCCGCGCCCGCGATATGTAGAGACGCCGTGAGGATGGACCGTCCATGCCCCGATTCACCGTGGTCGTGCCCCTATACAACAAGGCCGCGTACGTCCACCGGTGTATGGACTCGATCCGCGGTCAGAGCCTAGCCGACTACGAGGTGATCGTCGTGGACGACGGCTCCACCGACGAGGGCCCGGAGATGATCCAGGAGCGGCTGGGCTCCGGCGACCAGCTCATCTTCCAAGAGAACGCCGGACCCGGAGCGGCCCGGAATAGGGCCGTGGCCGCGGGCTCGGGCGAGCTGGTCGCGTGCCTGGACACCGACGATGAGTGGAACCCGGAGCACCTGGCCACCTTCTCGGCCCTCGCCGACCGCTACCCCGATGCGGGTATGCTGACGGCCGCTTACGCCAGTGTGGGCGAGCAGGATCCCCCCGGCGAGCCGGTGCTGCTCGGTGGCGAGGAGGAGGGGCTGATCGAGGACTTCTTCGGCGTGACCCTGCGGCGAGGCCGGGGGCATCCGATCAGGGGGATGTTCTGCCATACATCCACGGTGGTGTTCCGCCGCCGGGCTTTCGAGGCCATGGGCGGCTACGCGCCGGTGTACATCGGCGAGGACATCGACCTATGGGGCCGCATCGCCTTCGAGTATCCGGTGGCCTATGTGGACCGGGTGCTGGGACTGTACCACCGAGACGTGGAGGGCAGCATCTGCTTCACCTGGGACTACGCCAAGCGGCCGATCCGCCCCCCCTTCCTGGAGAGCGCCGAGCGCGCCCTGGCCGATGACCACGTGCCCCAGCCCATGGTGCCCAGTGTGATGCAGTTCTGTGCCGGCCTGCTGACCGAGTATGCCTGCCGGCTGATGGCTGCGGGCTGCCCGAGGGAGGCCCGCGCCGCCGTCGATGAGGCCATGAAGTGGGGACGTCTGCCCGACGGATACCAGAACATCCGCTGGACCTTCCGCATGCCCTTCCCGCTGTACCGGGTGTACCGAGCCTTGCGATCGGCGGCGACGCGAGGGCGCTAAGCCGCGGGTCGAATCGCAGGGACCGTGGCTCATCGGCGGGAACACCCCCGCCACGCCATTCACTGGAGGTATCCGCGTGCGCCCAACTGCCGTCCGTGTCGCCGTCGCCTTCTCGCTGAGTCTTCCCCTGGCCCTTTGCTGGGCTCAGGGAGATCCCGTCCTCACCAACGGGGGCTTCGAAGAGCTGGAAGGGGGCCAGCCCGTCGACTGGAAGATACTGGGCCGGGGTGAGATAACCGACGACGCTCGCACGGGCGAGCACGCGCTCCGCCTAGTTCGTGAGGCCGATGCGGAGACGGCTGAGACGGGGCTCAACCGGGCCTGGTCGCCGGAGGGCGGATCTCGGGGGGCCATGCTGGGCGAGGTCGAGGGCGCCGTGACCTTCTGGTACAAAGTGCCCCACGCCGATGAGGACGCCCAGATCCGCTTCAACATCATCCCCATGACCGGCGAGCCCCTGGAGAACCAGGGCGCGCGCCGCGCGTACCTGGAGATCCCGCCGGGGCACGTGGGCGACGGACAATGGCACCTCGGGGCGGTGGCCTACGACTACCGCGAGCACGAGGGAGTGCGATGGGTTCAGGTCAGCCCGAGGATCACCGGCGGGGCCGCGGAGTGGATCCTAGATGACATCGAGTGGACCGATTCCCTGGGTCCCTTCCTGGCTCTGGATCAGACCGAGATCTTTGCCAACCGGCGGATACTGCGCGCACGGATCTCGAACCTGGGCGACGCGGTGCTCAGCGGCCCGGCAGTGGAGCTGGACCTGCCCGCAGGTCTGGACGCCGTCGCCCTCGACGCCGACCCTCTGCCCGCGGCCCTTGGCCCGGGGGAGCGGGCTTGCCGCCACTGGCGCCTGGAAGGCCCGGCGACCGATGGCGACGAGATCATCATCACCGTTACCGCCGCCGGCAGCCCATCGCCTGTGGAGTCCACGGTGACGTTGGGGTCGAACGTGATCGCCTACTCGCTCATGGCCGACCCACCGGTGATCGAGCCCGAAGGGGAGGCCACGATCACCCTGGCTGCCAAGAACTACGGGCCCGCCGACTCCCCGCCCGTGGTGCTCGAGGTCGAGCTGCCCGAGGCCCTGGAGCTCGTGGGGGAGCTGCCCAGTCCCGAGCCCGTCCCCCAAGGGGGCTGGGCGCCCCATCGGTTCCGGGTGCGTGCCGTCGAGCCCGCCCCGGGTGCCGCCATATCCGGCAAGGTCAGCCTCCCCGATGGCACGACGACGGTGGGAACCTCGGTGGTGGTCGCTGAGGACGCCGGACCTGGTGCCTCCACGCTGAGCACCGGTGACGTGCGTCTGGTCCTCCCACGGTCACCGTGGGGGCCGGGGACGGTGCGTGTCGAGGTGAGGGGCGATGATGGCTGGTCGGTGGCGGGATGGATGCCC
>WJIW01000378.1 GCA_014730065.1 Armatimonadia bacterium
GTACGCCCAGCGGTGGGTGCCCACCGAGGAGCCCGTGCGGATGAAGATTCTGCCCGAGGAGTGGGAGCACCCCCTCGAGGGCCCGCACCTGCGCCGGCTGCTGCGGGGCCATACCGACGAGGATTTCTACGGCTACTGGACGCTTCCCGAGCGCGAGCGCCTGAGGAGGGGCTGGGGCGACATCTGGATGCCCCGGCACCTGCGTGTGGTCGATGCTTCGGGGGAGGGCACGGAGACGGCCCTGCCCATCGACGTGGGCGCTTTCGACATCCTGTTCGAGCAGGCGCTAACCTACACGCCCGGCGGCTACGCCGGCATCGATAGCTACTACTTCCCCCTCTTCTTCCCCATGGAGCCCGGCGAGGGCAGCATCTTCGGCCAGGGGATCCGGTAAGAGGCTCACGGCAGAGGCTGGAAGTCGAACTCCCGCACAACCATCTCCACGCCTCGGCCGCTGGCCGGCGGCTCGCCGTCGATCAGCCAGAGATTCATGCGGAGTTGGGCCCGGCCGGGCTCGGCGGGCAGGTCGTCGCCGGAGTAGGCCCATTCGTGGAGGAGCGGCTCCGGGGTGGGGGAGGGCGCGTCGCCGCGCCAGGTGCGCCAGATGATGGCACCCGAGGTCCACTCGATCATGTGGCTCACTAGCTCCGGCACCTCGTAGGAGAACCGGTGCCGGTTGCCCGGACGGTCCCATGGCTGGACCACGTACTGGGCGAAGTCGCCGTTCGGCTCGCCCCACCGACCCAGCTCGATGTCGATCTCCCGGAAGTGCTGGTCGGGGGCGTAGTCGTCCCAGGTGAAGATGCCGGCGATGGCATTGAGGGGCAGGTCGTCGGCGACGGACTCGGTGACGAAGCGGTACGTTCCCAGCCCCAAGGGCTCCTGGCAGATAACCTCCGAGCAGAGCCACCGGCCATCCTCTTCGCGGATCGTGAGGTGCAGGCCCGCCTCGTCGACCCAGACCGATGCGTCGTCATCGCTGAACCAATTGGGGCCCGGACCCCACTCCACCAGCTCGGCGGGCTTGACCAGCCAGGTCTGGCCCGAGAACTCGAGCGCGCGGGGCGAGCGGTCGATGTCCAGGCGGGCCAGGGCGGCGTCCAGCAGCTCCTGGGGCAGCTCCGGGTCGCCGAGCACATCGGGCACCTCGGCGCCCCGAGGCATGAGCAGGAGAGTGACATGTGTGGCGAGGCGGTCGACTCCCCCGGTGACGATGTTCACCGAGAAGGTCCCGTCGGGCCGCAGAGGCATGAGGGGCGCGGCCCGGGTAGGCTTCATCCACCACGCGCCATCGGCGTTGATGAATGTAGCGACGGCGGCCTCGGCTGGCTCCACCCCGTCGACCCGCCCCTCCAAGGGTCCCGCGGTGCCCCACTCGGGCACCCGGGTGACTTCGATGGCGGGCTGGGCGAGCGAAGGGCCGGCGGCGGCCAGGAGAAACGCTGCCAGTGCGAAGGGACGCGTATGATTCATCGGCGGACTCCCTCTCCTATGCAGGTTTTGACACCCCGCCGGGCAAAACCGTTCCGCCGGAGCGAAACCCCGAGAGAAGGCTGGAGACCCACCATGCGGTTCGAGAAGACCAAGATCGATGACGTAACATACGAGGCGGCCTCGGTGGCCGATGTGAACGGCAACGGCAAGCTGGACATCATCTGCGGCGAGTACTGGTACGAAGCCCCCGACTGGACCAAGCACAAGATCTGCGACGTCCAGCAGGAGGGCGAGTACTATGACGACTTCTCCGACATACCCATCGACGTGACGGGTAGCGGTCTGCCGGACATCATCACCGGCGGCTGGTGGGGCCTGACCCTCCGATGGCGCGAGAACCCGGGGCCCGGCGGCGGCGAGTGGAAGGTCCACGACATCGCCGAGATCGGCAACATCGAGACGACCCGAGCCTGGGACGTTGACGGCGACGGCCACCTGGAGATCGTGCCCAACACTCCCGGCACCAGCCAGTACGTGTTCAAGCTCGACCGCGACGACGCGGGCAAGCCCCTGGGGAGCTTCACCCGGCACACCCTCATGGAGCAGCCCAGCGGCCACGGCCTGGGCTTCGGCGACATCAACGGCGACGGCCTGCCGGACATTGTCCTCGCCGGAGGCTGGCTCGAGGCCCCCGAGGACACGTGGGGCGGCCAGTGGGTCTTCCATCCCGAGTTCAACCTGGCGTCCGCTAGCGTGCCCATCCTCGTCCACGACGTCAACGGCGACGGCTTGGCGGACCTGATCGTGGGGCAGTCCCACGACTATGGGCTCCACTGGTGGGAGCAGGGCAGCTCCAATGGCCAGCGCACCTGGACCCGGCACGAGATCGATGGCGGCGCCAGCCAGTACCACGACATGCAGCTCGTGGACATCGATGGCGATGGCGAGCTGGAGCTGGTCACCGGTAAGCGGTACCGGGCCCACTGCGGCAGCGATCCCGGCGCCGACGATCCCATCGGTGTGTACTACTTCAAGCTGAATGGCGGCGACTTCCAGAAGCATGTGATCGACTACGGCCCCGCGGGCGAGGCCTCGGGGGTGGGGATCTACTTCTGGATCGAGGACCTGTTTGGCTCGGGCCGCCTGGACATCATCGCCCCGGGCAAGGACGGGCTGTACGTGTTCAGGAACCTGGGGGAGTAAGCGCGTGGTGCTTCTACTGTCACTACTGGCACTTCAGCCGCCCCTCCCCGGTCAGGCCGTCGGGGAGGGACTCGCCATCGGATCCGTCTCACCGGCGCCACGCCATGCCTACCCCCTGGAATGGAGCAAGACCGTGCGACGGCTGAGCGAGGGAGAGTGCCCGCTGCGTGCCGGGGAGAAGGTCGCTCTGCGGGCACGCCACGGACTTCTCATGCCCTCTGCGGCCGAGCCCGCCATCGAGCTGGGCCCGGGGTCAGTGGAGATCCCCTCCAACGGCATCCTGGCCTTCGCCGTCGATGCGCCCCGGCCCATACGCCTCCGGGGCCGCCTGCGCCTCGAACCCGACGCCGACCTGCGCCCCGGGCTCCGCTACACCGTGCTGTTGGATGATCGGGTGTGGGCGACCCCCATGGTCCGGGCGGAGCCGTGGGAGGGCGAGGGCAACGCGATCACCGGACCCCAGCCGGACGTGGAGGGCGTGCCCCCGGCCTCGGTGATCGAGCTTCCGCCCCTGAAGCTGCGCCCGGGCTCTCACACCATACGGGTCGCCGGACCCCACTTCCGGCCCGCGGGCGTTTTCCATGGTTTGGAGCTTACGGCGGAGTCGGCGGAGGCCGAGGAGCCCGTCCTCTCCTTCGCCCTGCTGGCCGATACCCACCTCACCCTCGGCCCGCCCGCCGAGTGGATGAACCTGAAGATGGGCGAGCACACCGCGGACGCGCTCGGAGTCACGTTGGAGGAGCTGAAGGCTGAGGGGATCGACTTCGCCATCATCGCCGGCGACATGACCGACCGCAGCCTACCCGGCGAGTTCCAGGTCCTGGCCGATGTCGTGGAAGCGGCGGGGCTGCGCGTGCTCGGCTGCACGGGCAACCACGATGTCTACCGGGGCGAAGCCCGGGGCGAGCTAGTAAGCGCCCTGCCCGCGGCCTTCCCGGCCGGGGCCGTCGACTACGCCACGCGGGTGGGGCCGCTGCGACTGGTGGTCATGGACTCCATGGACCGCAGTCCCGCGAGGATCGAGTGGCTCAGGGACACGCTGGCGGCCGACACGGAGACGCCAACCCTCTTCGTCTGTCATTACCCGGTGCGCAACCTAGGCGGCGCGTCGACGGCGGGCTTCAGGCTCCAGGACTGGAGCTTCGGGGGCGAGGTACTCAGCCTGCTGCGGAACGCGCCAAACGTCCTTGCCACCCTGACCGGCCACAC
>WJIW01000379.1 GCA_014730065.1 Armatimonadia bacterium
AAGCCGACGGCATCTGCTGTCGCACGGTGAGTATATGGCGACGCCGTGAACGAAGCCTGCCACGGCGTAGCCGCAGGCGAAGCCGGGCTGACACGGTCGCAGGCGCTTGCCCCGGCGAAGCCTAGCGGAGCCGGGGAGCCGGGGAGCCTGGCAAGCTCCTTGACCAGGGTCGCTCATGGCGGGCTTCCACTACGTCTACATCCTTGAGTCGGAGTCTGAACCCGGTCGGCACTACACCGGCCTGACCACCCACGTTAGCCGTCGTCTCAAGGCGCACAACTCCGGCCAGGTACCGCATACTGCGAAGCATCGTCCCTGGGTCATCCAGACCGTGATTGCCTTCCGGTCGAAGGAGAGAGCCGCTGCCTTCGAGAGGTACCTGAAGTCTCATTCGGGTCGAGCCTTCGCGCGCAGGCGGCTCTGAACTACGCCCTGGCAAGCCGACGGCATCTGCTGTCGCACGGTGAGTATATGGCGACGCCGTGAACGAAGCCTGCCACGGCGGGGCGAGGAGGGGCCGAATAGGGGGAAACCGCCGAAGGCGGTGGGGCCCTGTCCGGCCCGCCGCAGCCGCTTCCTTGGAGGACGCCGCACGGTTCCGTCCGACATACCTTCGGTGATCCCCTTGGATGAGCTTCGCGCGCTACTCACCGATGCCGGTGCCTCCCTGGTGGAGTGCGCCGATCTCTCCGAGCTGCCCCAAGAGCCGCGCCAGTCATTCCCCCGAGCCGTAGCCATCGCCATCGCCCTCGATCCACAGATCGTCTCCGAGATCCTCACCGGTCCCACCCTCGAGTACGCAGCCGAGTACGATCGGGTCAACGCTCTGCTCGCCGATCTGGGCGAGGCCACAGCGGAGCACCTGCGAGGACGCGGCGCCCGCGCGAGCGCGACGGACCCTACCACGGGCCATGTGGATCGCGAGCGTCTGGCGACACCGCTCCCCCACAAGACCGTCGCCACCCGCGCCGGCCTGGGCTGGATCGGCCGCACCGCGCTGCTCGTCACCAAGGGCTACGGGTCAGCTCTGAGACTCACGTCGGTTCTGACGGACGCCACTCTGCCCACCGGCGATCCCATCGACAAGTCCCAGTGCGGGGTGTGTGGGCTGTGCGTCACCGCCTGCCCGGCCCAAGCGGCCACCGGGGACGAGTGGTCGGTGGGCCTTCCGCGGGAGCACATGTACGATGCCTGGAAATGCCTCGACAGATGCCGGTACGCCTGCGAGCGGCTGGGCATCGAGCACACCATCTGCGGCGTCTGCATCAGTGTGTGTCCCTGGACCCGCCGGTACCTGGATGAAGCGGGAGCCTAGGCCATGCTCAACATTGCCTTGTTGCAGATCAGCGCCGCGCCGTGGGACGTGGACGAGAACCTGCGGCGGGCCGTCGATGCGTGCCGCCGAGCCGCGGCCATGGGCGCCCACATCGCCCTGCTGCCGGAGTGTTTCAGTACCGGGTACGTTCTCCCCGAGGACGACAGCGACGACTCCAGACGCCGCCTCGAGGACGCCGCCATCGATACGGATCACGACTACGTACGCAGTCTGCGGGAGCTGGCCCGAGAGCTAGGCCTGGCCATCGGGGCTACGTATCTCGGCCGCGGCCGCCACGGGCCGCGTAACTCCGTCTCCGTCATCGACCATCGAGGCGAGGTCCGCTTGACCTACTCGAAGTGCCACACCTGCGACTTCTCCGACGAGGCCATACTCGAGCCGGGCGATGGCTTCCCCGTAGCGAAGGTATCCACGGGCGCGGGCCCGGTGAAAGTGGGCTGCATGATCTGCTACGACCGGGAGTTCCCCGAGTCGGCACGCGCCCTGATGCTCGGTGGCGCCGAGGTTGTGCTGGTTCCCAACGCCTGCGACCTGGAGATCAACCGCCTGAGCCAGTTCCGAGCCAGGGCCTTCGAGAACATGATGGCCTTGGCCATGGCCAACTACCCAGCGCCCCGGAACAACGGTCACTCGGTGGCGTACGACGGCATCGCCTTCCTCGAGGTCGATGGTGACCCACGGGACATGCTCGTGGTCGAGGCGGGAGAGGCCGAGGGCGTCTACATGGCGCCCGTGGACCTCGAAGCCCTGAGGGACTACCGCTCGCGCGAGACGTGGGGCGATGCCTACCGCAAGCCGAAGCTGTACGGTGCACTGACGGAGAACACCCCGGCGCCGCCTTTCGTGCGTAGCGATTCGCGCCGCTAGACCCGTAGCAGAGGACGACACCCTCCCGCCACGTAAGGGGTACCGACGCGCCCTGATGGGGAGCGTCTTTCCACGCCGTCAATCCAGCACGGGGTATAGGAAAGGGGATGCTGATCCATGGATCGCATGGGTCGGAGAGATGCGCTAAGGAACTTGGCCGCGGGCGCCGCGGCGGCCGGAGGACTGGGAGTGGCCGCGAGCGCGGTGAACGCACAGGGGTGGACGGATCCCTTCAACGAGGGGTTCGACGGCAGCGAGTTCGTGCTGCCCGAGCTTCCTTACGCGTACGATGCTCTGGAGCCCCACTACGACGAGGAAACGGTCACCATCCATCACGACAAGCATCATGCCGGGTACGTGCGCGGCGCCAATGCCGCCATGGAGGCCCTGGCGGAGATTCGAGGTGGCGACCGCCCCGGTTCGGAGATCAAGCACTGGGAGCGCCAGCTCGCCTTCGCCGGTTCGGGCCATGTTCTCCATACGCTGTTCTGGCTCGGCATGACCCCGGGCGGCTCCGAGCCGACGGGCGACTTCGCCGACGCCATGGAGGACAGCTTCGGCTCCGTCGAGGCGTGCCGCGAGCACCTCACGGCGGCCACGGGCAGCGTCGAGGCCAGCGGCTGGGGCATCCTCGGATACCTGCCCCTCACCGATAGCCTGATCATCCTTCAGGCCGAGAAGCACCAGAACCTGACCGTGCAGGGCGTCGTTCCGCTGCTCGTCATCGACGTCTGGGAGCACGCGTACTACCTCAAGTACCAGAACAACCGGGGCGACTTCGTCCAGGCCTGGTGGGAGATCGCCAACCTGGAGTACGCCTCGATGCGGTACGCAGCCGTGCGCGGGATGTAGCGAGCATCCAGTCTTGAGACAAGGCGAGCCCTCGCCGCGAGATGGCGAGGGCTCCGTCGTCTCCGCTAGCGCACCGGCCCGGGCGGGAGGCCGATCTCCGCCATCTCCGCACGCATCCGCTGGGCGCGCTCGGGGTCCGCGCCAGAAGCCGAGCGGGCTTGGGCAGTGCCGGCAGGCGGCAGGTCGATGCCTCGCCAGACCAGCTCCAGGTTCTCCTCGTAGGAGTAGATCCAGACCGAGCGGAAGGCCGGGATGCGGTCCCTAGGCGTCCCGGTATCCAGCTCCCGGTCGGCAACGGGCTCGTACTGGCCGGTGTCCTCGTTCCAGATGTAAGCGAAGCCCGCGATGTAGAAGGCGTCCCACGCCTGCTCCAGGGTGCCAATGTCCTCGCCGGTCGCCCGGTTCCTGACTCGGATGGCGTCCATGTCCCAGATCATGTCCCGGTCGTAGGGGTTGCCCAGGAGACTCCACCCCGAGTCCACGGGCACCGAGACTTGCTCCGAGGGGAGGACTCGGTACCGCATGTCGTAGAGCACGTTGACCGGCGACTCGAGGTAGACGAAGAACCCGCCGGCGGCTTCGAGGCGATCGGTGGGGATGAACTGCTGGGTGGCTCGGTTCCAGCTCAGCAGGTTGCTGGGAGCGGGCAGGAACACGTCCTGAGGCAGGGCATCCACGGGCGAGCCAAGCTGTAGCCAGCCCGAGGAAGAGCCCGGCCGCAGGGTCACGCCATCGCTGGGTGGCGGAGCACCACCGTCGCCGTCACCCGGATCCCACGGGTCGGGCGGGTCGGGCACGCCGCCGGACAGCACATCGAGGGCCGCATCGAGCTGGACCAGTCCATAGCCGAAGCTCCGGTCCCTGCCGGAAGTGCCCAGGTCGAGGCTGGATTCGCGGAAGATGCCCCGCACCGCCTCGGTGTTATTGGTCTCACTGAGTCCGTTGGAGAGCAGCATGGCGACCACACCGGCCACATGGGGGCTGGCCATGGAGGTGCCTTGGAGATAGACGTAGTCGAAGCTCGTGGGGTCGGGGATGATGCCCGTGATGCTCGGGAAGGTCTGCTGGAGGATCCCGTCGGGGAATCCGTCGCTGTCGGTATCCACGCCGGTGTCCCCGCCGGGGGCGGCCACATCGACCTCGGGCCCCCGGTTGGAGTAGAACGACAGGTTGTTCTGCCGGTCGGTGGCCGACACGCAGATGGTGGTGTCATAGCCCGCGGGATAGCCCACCTCGGCGCCATCGTTGCCGGCGGCGGCGACGACGACCACGTTGTTGTCGTAGGCGTACTGGCAAGCTTCGCGCATGGTCATGTCGGGGGTTGGGCCGCCCAGGCTCAGGTTGATCACATCGGCGCCGTTGTCCACGGCCCAGCGGACGCCCGCTGCCACGTCGTAGCTGGTGCCGCTACCCAGGAGATCGAGGACTTTCACCGGCATGACGGTCACGTTCGGCGCCACGCCCACCACGCCGATGCCGTTGTCCGTGGTCTGGGCGATGGTGCCCGCCACGTGGGTCCCGTGGCCTTGGTCGTCGTTGGCGCCCGCGTCGCCGTTGGCGAAGTCCTGGCCGGCGGTGAATCGGGTGCCCGCCAGGTCGGGCGCCAGGGAGAAGAGCCCACTGTTTTGGTAGGCGACACCGGTG
>WJIW01000380.1 GCA_014730065.1 Armatimonadia bacterium
CGGCCCGCCCCGTCCTCCGGCGGGCCGCTCGTGTTTTGCGTCGGACGGCGACCGGCTGTGATTGTGGTGCGAAGGGCCGGTCGAGAGGTGAGCCATGGAGTATACGGTCGTCTTCCTCGAGGAGCCCGACTCCCGGTATAGCGTGATAGTGCCCGCCCTGCCCGGCTGCACGACCTGAGCCAGCAGCGAGTGGGTAGGCTACTGCCTACCCGCGCAATCGCGAAGGGCAGGGACGCCCTTCGCCACCCGTTGGCGTCCTGAGCCCCATCGGCGCCCCGCGCTCGGGGCCGTGGCCCCTCGCTACCCCTCGCCCACCACCGCCAGCGTCGCGCCGTCGGGCGACCACGCCGGATGTGAGTCCCCCGGACGGGTCCAGGGCATGGGCACGTCCCGGCTGCCATCGGAATTGACCCGCCGTACCTCGGTCCCTTCCTCGGTGACCAGCGTGTAGGCCAAGTACAAGCCCTCGGGATGCCAGGTGGGCTCGATGGCGTCCCCTTCTTGCTCGGTGATCCGCCTCAGCCGGTCGCCCTCGGCGGTGACTACATACAACTCGTATCGATCTTGACGCTCGGAGCTGAAGGCGAGCAGGCTGCCATCGGGCGACCAAGCCAGATCGCGGCATTCGCCGCCGGGCCGGAGGAAGCGCACGGCGGCGGGCAGATCGCCCGGATCACTCACCCGGCGCCCGCCGGGCCGATCCGAAGACCGGGGGTCGCCGCCACGGTCGCGAGTAGTTCCCGCCAGCTCCGCGAGGTCTACGCTGAATAGCCCCCGGCCCCTCGCGAAGACCACCGTGGACGAGTCGGGCCTCCACGCGGGATGCCCGTCGGGTCCGCCAAGGCCCGTGAGCTGGGTCGGCTCTCCGCCGTTGCGGCCCATGCGGTAGATGGCCAGCTCGCCGGGGGCGTCCGAGGCGTAGACGATGTGGTCGCCATCGGCGGAGTAGGCGGGATGCCGGTCCTCGCCGGGCCGCTCGGTGAGGCGCCGCACCCGGCCCGAGTCGACCTCGTAGTCGTGGATCTCCCCGTCGCCATGCCGGTCACTGACGAACACGAGCCGACCGCCATCCGGGGCCCACGCGGGCTCGTCGTCGGTGCCGTCGCCGCGAGGAAGGGGAGCGCGATCGCCGGTGTCGAGATCGATCAGGTCGATGACTCGCCGGTCGTCATCGATAGGCCGCTGAGCGTGGGCAAGGACGCCCGCGAGGAGGATGCCGAGCAGTCCGAGTAGGCACAGCATGGGGGCGCGTTTCACGAGAGTGCCTCCTTGGGGAGGGCCGGAGGGCCTGGCGCGCGTAGATTCCGCAGAGACCGCCGACCACCGTACTTCGTGGACGGGCGGCGATCCACCTGGGATCCCCGAAGCCGAGGAGGGCCCCCTTGACCGACCCGATACGCACGGGCATCGAGCGCCTGGAGCACGAGCGTCTCTCGGAGTTCGCCGCCAAGGCGGACCAGTCCCGGGGAAGGGAGCGGCCCGAGGCGCAGTGCCCCATGCGTACGGCCTTCCAGCGCGACCGGGATCGGGTGATCCACCAATGCAAGTCCTTCCGCCGGCTGGCGGGCAAGACCCAAGTCTTCCTGCCGGCCACCGGCGATCACCTCCGAAACCGCCTCACCCACACCCTGGAGGTAAGCCAGATCGCCCGCACCGTGGCTCGGGCCCTGCGGCTGAACGAGGATCTGACCGAAGCCATCTCCCTGGCCCACGACTTAGGCCATACCCCCTTCGGGCACATCGGTGAGCGCGGGCTGGACCGGGCCCTGGGGGAGTATCTGCCCGCCGCCCGTTTCCGCCACTACGACCAGTCCCTGCGGGTGGTGGACCATCTGGAGCGGGACGGGCAGGGGGTGAACCTCACGTGGGAGGTCCGGGACGGGATCCAGCACCATTCCAAGGGGACGACGAATATCGCCCACCGGTTGGACGCGCCGCGGCCCGCCACCCTGGAGGGGAAGATCGTGCGGTGGGCCGACCGAATCGCCTACGTGAATCACGACCTCGATGATGCTCGCCGAGCCAGCCTATTGGCGGCGGAGGATCTCCCGCCCGATGTGATCGCGGTGCTGGGGGCGACCCACGGCGACCGGATCACCACCCTCGTCGGGTCGGTGATCCGGAACAGTGAGGATAAGCCCTACTTGGAGATGGACGCGGAGGTCGCCGAGGCGATGGATGCCCTGAAGGACTTCCTGTTCGAGCGCGTGTACGCGCCCAGGGGCCAGGGGGCCGAGCCCGAGGCGCGGGGCGAGCGGATCGTGGTGGAGCTATTCCGTCTGTTCATGGATGAGCCGGTACTGGCCCCCTACTTGCGGCCTCACGAGCGAGGCCTTCCCGCCGAGGAGCGCGCGGTGCGGACGGCCGACTTCGTGGCGGGGATGACCGATCGGTACGCCTGCGACATCTACGTCCGGCACTTCATCCCCATCCCCCGGGGCGAGTTTCCGCTATTCGATTAGGGAGATTCGGCGAAGGCCAGATTCGCATCCAGAGAGAACTCGCGATACAATTGCCATCCGCAAGGTTTTTGTGCCACTTCTCTGGATGGGATCGATATGCCAAAGGACCTAGACCTCTCATATGGGGGCTCCAGCCTCCTTACGCCGACCGATGACGATCTGCTCGCCGCTTGGCGAGCGGGCGATAACGCCGCCATGCGTGCCTTAGCTTCTCGCTATCTGCAGACGGTGCGAGGCCCCTTGTCGTGGCTGATCGAGGATTCCCAAGACTGCGACGAGGCTGTGGCCGACGTTTTCGCGAGCCTTGTGGCCAAGGACGACGTGGAGTTCCCGGCCTTCAGCCTGGGGATCGCCCTGACGCGTCGGGCTGTGGCTCTGGGTGAGGAGTGGCGCCGAGCCCACGCTGCCCAGCGCCAGCGCCAGGCTCAGGCCCTCCGGCGCCGTGCCTCGGGTGGCCGGCCCGGACCCCAAGAGGTCGTGGCGGCTCTTGCCGAGCTTCCCACGGACTTCTTCGTACCCGTGATGTTGCGGCACTTGGAGGACCGCTCGGTCGCGGAGATCGGCGAGATCATCGAGAAGGGCGAGAAGCAGGTTTGGTCCACTATCCACCAGGCCCTGTCGGCCGTAGACCGGGCCATCCGAGGGGCGCCGGCCCGGGCCTCGGGTGGTGGCGGCCCCACCTGCGACCCCGTAGCCATTCTGATGATGCTTGAGGATGAGCTGCCGGCTCGGGAGCGCGAGGCCTTGGCCAGCCATGTGGAGCGCTGCCCCGAATGCCGCTCGCACGAGTGGCGCATCTCGTCGCTCCTGGCTTTCCTCGGGACGATCTCCGGCATGAAGCGCAAGCACGAGCAGCCGGGGGCCACCTGGGAGAAGATACTGAAGAAGACGGGCCGCCGCACCAGCCGCGCCAAGCTCAGCCGCGTCGCCCAGCGAGGGGTCGTGGCCGTGGGCATCCTTGGGGCCCTGAGTCTCATCGCCCTGGTGGTGACCTACGCGGCCATGAACTGGCCTCGTGAGGAAGACCCGCTGGCGGCCCGCGACGCTGCGACCTCGGCGGAGGCCGAGCCGACGGCTCCCGCACCCTCCGGCGCTGAGCCGGACCGGCGAGCCGAGGAGACCGTGGCCACCTCGCTGCCTTCGACGCCAACTGGCGCTGAGCATTGGGCGGGCGGCCCCGAAGAGGCGTGGATTGATCTGCCGGAGTTCGAGGGCAACGCCTCCCGAGCGGGCACGGCGGAGCTGCGCGCGGCGGAGCCGTACTCCTTGGGCGCGCCCCGAGCCGAACCCGTAGCGCCCGAGGCGCCCGAGGCCCCGACCGAGCCCAGTGAGACCGGGGCCGGCGAGGACGCCGCCCCGACTCAGGCCGGATGGAGCCGCGAGGAGCCCGCGGAGACGACCCCTGCCCAGGAGCGAACGGCGCCCGAGCCCGTGGGTCTGGCTCGCAACCCCGAGCCCCAGTCTCCCATGGACGAGCCGGCGGAGGACACGGGGCGGTCCGCCAGTTCATCGATCATCAGCCCGCCCGAGATCCGCGCGCCCCAGCCGCCGCGTCCGCAGTTCGAGGGTCCTGTGCTGCCGTCCATCATCCAGGGGGCTGAGCGCGTCGGGCAGGGCGACACCACGGGCCAGCCCTCGCAGCCCCAGACCGAAGCGAACGGCGAGAGCCCGGGCATGGTCGTCGATCCCGAGGTGGGGAACGCCATCTCCGAGCTACTCAACACGGTTCTTGCTCCCCCCGAAGAAGCGGACGAGTAGGGCGGGGGGCCGGTGATGGCCCGCTAGGGCCCGTACTACCGGGCGGCCCGGACAGGGGAAGCCGCACTTCGGACAAGGATTACTCCGCCGGGACACCACCCCCCTGGTATGGCCCTGAGAGACGCTATACTCATCATCAAAGGACGCGCCTACCCGGCCCCATCCTACACCCCCATACCAGACAC
>WJIW01000381.1 GCA_014730065.1 Armatimonadia bacterium
CTCCCAGCCCATGCCCGAGGGTGAGTACATCGCTCCGGGGACCACCTGGGCCTTCCAGGGGGTCCCTCTTCTGGGACAGGGGCCGGTCACGGGTAAGCCCATCAGAGCTGTGCATCAGCGTCGCTCGGGCCAGCCTATGGCAGCCCCCCCGTCGGCGGAGCAGCCAGCCGACCCACGCAACCTGGGCACCGGCGGCTAGGAGGATCCAGAGGCAGTAGTGAGGTAGACTGAAGGGGTCGCCCGCTCCGTGGGCGGCCCCTTCTCCGTTGCCAGGGAGGACCATGGCTGAGCTGCGTGCGCCATCGCCAAAGCCCCACGACGACCCGCCTCGGGACGGCGACCCGGACCTGCGCGTCCCCCCGTGGCTGAACCGCCTGGTCGAGATCGGGCCTCGCCGCCGGCTGCGGAGCATGGGTGGATTCATCGGCGTGCTGGCGGCGATGAGCTTGGCCCTGGGCGCCCTGGCCACCCTGGACCCCGCCCCCGATTATGTAGGCACCCACCAGCAGTTCGGGCTGCCGCCATGCAGCTTCCGGGCCGTTTTCGGCCTGCCGTGCCCCGGCTGCGGCGGGACCACAGCCGTCACCTATCTGGTCCATCTCCAGCCACTGGAAGCTCTCAAGAGCAGCCTCTTCGGCGCCGCCGTTGGCGTGGGCATGGCGCTGACATGGCTTCTGTGCCTGGTCGCGGTGGTGCTCCGAAGGCCTATCTACCCCCGGTTGGAGGGCCAGGCCGGCGCCCGCTTGATGGGCTATACCGTGGTACTCATGCTGGTCTCATGGGTCGTCAAGATCATCCACACCCTGGTCGTTCTGCCCGGTGTCCCCGATTGAGCGCGTCAGGCGAGCGGCGCTCCATGGGCCAGCCACCGAGGGAATGGCACGCCTAGTCCCGAATCACCCGGCAAAGGAGCGCGTGTGTGGGGCGGCTGACTAGGAGTGGTGCTGATGCGCGTTGCCGGGATCTGCCTTGGCGCTTCCCTGACCGCTTGCCTTCCCTTGCTCGTCGCCACGCCCGGTTGTGGGGGGGCCGCCGCGCCGGCTCCCGTGCTGACGGTCTCGCCTGCCCAAGCCGATTTCCCCGTGGGAACCGACACCCTCACCCTACAGATACGCGATGAGACAGCCGACGGCGACTCCACCCTCACTTGGTCGCTGGCCGAGGATCCCGAGGTGGCATGGCTGACCGCCGACACCGAGACGGGCGAGGGGGAGGGCGACGTAACCCTCACGGTGGACCGCACGGGCCTGGACAATGGGACCCTGACCACCGACCTCAGCATCACATCAAGCGGCGGCAGCGTCGCCGTCCCCGTGGAGATGGTCGTGCCGCCGGGCGACGCCAATGTGGTCATCAGCTCGGAGGAGGTGGGTCGGGATGGGTAAGTGGACTGCGCTCGCGATCATCGTCACCACAGTGGCCGGGCTGCTGGCCTCTTGTGCCGGCGGCGGGGGAGCGGTGGCTGATCCCGATGCTCCCGCCGGCGATGCCGTCGGCTCCGCTACCATCACCGTGGTGTGGCCCGAGGCCAAGGCTCGCGTCATCCCAGCCGCATGCCAGTCCATCAAGGTAAGGGCCACGGACATCACCAGCGGCGAGGACCTGGGCAACTCGCCCGTGGTCATTGCCCGGCCCTCGGGCGGCGGCTCCGTATCGGCCGCCCTGCAGAGCATCCCCGTCGGCGCCGCGCGCATCGTCGCCACGGCCCACCCCGACGCGGCGGGTGAGACCGAGCCCGTACAGGCGTCGGCCGAGCAGGTACTGGAGTTCACCCAAGGCCACAACCCCGACATCTCCCTCACCCTGGCTTCCACGGTCGCCGCGGTGACGGTCAGCCCCACGAGCGCCACGGTCCACCGCGGCGCGACGGCGTCGCTCACGGCAACGGCGAAGGACTCATCGGGCGCCACCGTGATCACCAGCTCGAGCTGGACGTGGGCCTCCAGCGACAGCGCGGTCGCTACCGTCAGCGGGGGCGTGGTGACGGGGGTGGCGATGGGATCGGCCACCATCACCGCGACCGAGAGCGAATCCGGCAAGTCGGCCACGGCGTCGATCACCGTGGATCTGGCGGCTCCCACGGGCCTGACCTTCAGCCACACCATCGGCAACAGCAGCCGCGGCTGGGTTGGAGGACCCGTCGGCATTGATGTGGACAGTTCGGGGAACATCTACGTGGCCGAGAGGGAGATGAACCGGGTTCAGGTGTTCTCGCCCACAGGCAGCTTCGTCCGGGTGATGGGCTCCGAGGGCCTGCAGCCGGGCCAGTTCATGAAGCCCTCCGATGTGGCCATCGGCCCGTCGGGCAACGTCCACGCCGTCGAGAACCGCGAGGACACGGTCAACGTGTTCGACTCGGAGGGCAACTTCCTGCGCCAGATCGGCGAGTGGGGGAGCGGCGACGGCCAGCTCGATCATCCCACTGGGGTGGCGGTCTCATCGAGCGGCGAGGTCTACGTCGCCGACGCTTACAACTACCGGATCGAGGTGTTCGACTCATCGGGCGGCTACCTCCGCAAGTGGGGCTCCCTGGGATCGGCCGATGGCCAGTTCCAGGACCTGTCCGATGTGGAGGTGGCCTCGGCGGCGGGCGAGGTCTACGTGCTGGATCCCAATCTCTGCCGGGTGCAGGTGTTCGATACCACTGGCACCTTCCTGCGCAAGTGGGGCACGTCCGGCACTGCGGTGGGTCAGTTCCAGAACCCCCAGGGGCTCGCCCTGGACTCCGCGGGCAATGTGTATGTGGCCGACACGGACAACGACCGCATCCAGGTCTTCGATTCCTCGGGGGCACCACTACGGCAGTGGGGCAGCGCGGGCTCGGGCGACGGCCAGTTCGATGACCCCGCCGATGTGGTAGTCGACGGCTCGGGCAACGTACACGTTGCCGACCAGGATAACTTCAGGCTCCAGACCTTCGATACGCTTGGCAACCATGTGCGGACCTTCGCCGGCGCCACGGCAACCGACCCCGAGCACATATACCGGCCCTGGGGGGTGGACGTGGATTCCGCCGTCGGAGTCGCCATCGCCGAGACGGGTCAGCATCAGCTGAAGGTCTTCGACACCTCGGGCAGCCATGTACGGACCATCGGATCCCAGGGCAGCGGACCCGGCCAATTCGAGTCATTGCTGGATGTCGCCATCGACTCCTCGGGCAACCTAATCGTGGCGGACCTGCAGAATAACCGGGTCCAGGTGTTGGAGTCGACGGGCGCCTTCGTCAGGGAGTGGGGCTCCGCGGGCATGGGGCCGGGCGAGTTCAACTTCCCCTCCGGAGTGGAGGTGGCTCCCGACGGTGCGGTCCTGGTCACCGAGTACCACGGCAACCGTGTCCAGGTGTTCACCGGCGACGGCACCTTCCTGCGGACCTTCGGCTCGGCGGGAACGGGCGACGGCCAGTTCACCAGCGCACGGTCGGTGGGCCTCGATCCCCAGGGCCACCCGTGGGTCGTGGACACCGAGGCCGACCGCATCCAGGAGTTCGCGGTGAGCGGGGCATTTCTGAGCAAGGTAGGGACCACGGGCACCGGCGCCGGCCAGTTCCACTACCCCTCGGACATCGTCTTCGACGCGTCTGGCTACTTCTGGATCGCCGACGACCAGAACGGCCGCGTCCAGGCTTTCGGCCCATCGGGTGCGCACGTGCTCAGCCACAGCACCTTCGGCGATGGCGTGTCCAATCCGAAGGGCCTCGCCCTGTCCGCAGACGGGAACACCCTCTACGTGGTCGGCGGCCCGGGGGACGCGGTGGTGTACACCATCGTGCGCTAACGAAAGGGGCACGCATCTTCGTGCGGGTAAGCTGCGAAGGCTGCGGCACGATTCACGACATGGAGCCCGACGAGTCCAGGCGGTGCCACTGCGGCCACGTGGTGGAGGCCGCCGGGCTCGACGGGCTCCTGCCCCACGAGCGGATGGATGATCCGGGCGCCGAGGGGCCCCGTAGGACCGGCAGCCGTACGACGCGAGGCCGCTGGGAAGTGACGGCGGCCCTTCTGCTGCTGGTCGCCGTGCCCCTGAGCTGCTGCTGCATGCCGTACGGACCGGGCGCGGCGGGGGCTGCGCTGATCGTGGGGGTCCTGCTCTTCCTCACATCGGCCCACACCACGCCGGCGACGCGTCGCCTCTATCTGGTCGCCGCGGTCGTGGCGTGGGCACTCATCGCTATCGTCTACGGCTGGGGCGTGCTCACGGGGTTCACATGGGCCGTGCCCTGGGCGTCGCCCGGCTCGGGCACGGCCCCATGAGAGCGCGCTACACCTCGTAGGTCTTCCAGTCGATGGTTCGGGTGTCGTTGTTCTTGGTGATGACGGCCGTGGTGGTATCGCCCGTCCAGTTGATGGCTACGGTGAGGGTGGTCGGCGGGATCCCATAGCTGATACTGAGGGCCATGGTGTCCACTTCCTGGCCGCCGACGGTAGCATCGGTCCAGCTCGCCGTGACGCTTAACGTGCGCTCGGCGACGGTCACTGTCATGGTGCCCTGGATCGAGTTGTCATCGGCGGAGCCGCTGAAGGCGACGTTCCAGTCCCGAACCCCGCGGGTAGCGCTGATGGCGCCGCTGATGGACTCCCCCTGGTTGTTGGCGGTTACGGTGATGGCTTGGGTCGTCTGAACGGTGAAGGGGCCCACGGTCAGGTCTGAAGTGGTGATGCTCGCCTCCACGCTGGAGGCGCTGAGGGTGAAGGCCACGGCCACCGTGCCGTTGATCGTGGTCAGCCCCGTGAGGCTGGCATTGGTGAAGGTGACGTTGAAGCTGCTGACGCCCGTGGGCGTGACCGTTACGTTGGTCTCACCGAATATGGCCTGGAGCTCATCCTCCAGCGAGGTGGCGTCCACGGCCCGGGTCGATGGAGCCAAAGGTGGGGCGTCGTTGACACTCGTTGCTGCACGGTGCAGGCGCACGGACATCAAGCCCACCATGCTGTAGAGCTGGGCGCCCGTGGTACCCTCGCGCACCACGCCTTGGTCGTTGGCGCTGATGGGGCCCTCGGGATCGCTCCCCCCGGAAATGCCTCCCGTGTCAACGGCGCATCCCACGGCAAGCACCATGGCGCAAAGTGCCACTACGAGCAGTGAATAGCGACTCAGCAATACTGCCACTCCTTCCGACATCCAGCTTCGCAGAGCGCCCCATCCCCTGGGCGTGCTGATCGGGAAGCCCGAAGGCTCCCCGCTCAAAACTCCAGTTCCGTCGAGCTGTTCACGTGGCCCTCCAGGTCGTCGCGATGAAACCAGCTCGGCTTCAGCGCCGGCTCGCAGAAGAGGGCGGCCTGGTCGAAGAAGTGGGGCGACTGGGGATCATCACTCTGGCCCCACGGCGTCGCCGTCCACGAATGTACGCCCGCCGGATCGAGCTGCACGAGCTGTGTCCACGATGAGCCCCGGTCGCCCACGAACTTCTGCCGATCCTCGTCCCAGTCGAAGCCGATCACCCGGAGGCACTCGATGTCCCCGATCTCGCCGCCCATGGCCGGTGTGCTATGCTCGCCCCGGGCCACCACGAACAGGTCGCCCCATTCGGCGTCGGCCCCCAGACCATGCTCCGCCATCTCCTCGATGCCGACGGCAAGGGCCGCCAGTAGTGCGTCGTAGTCGTCCGCGGTCAGCTCGTAGCCGCCGAAGGCCCAGCCTTGCCACAACTCCTTGGCGCCCTCCAGATGGCGCCACTGCATCGCCAGAAGGGCAGGTCCCCGGGCATCGGGCGTCAGGGCTCCGCGCCACCCGTCGATGATCTCCAGGGCGTCGGTCAGTGCCGGCAAGGCCGGGTGATCGGGACGCTGCTCGGCGGCGGTGATCGTGAGGTGGCCCCACTCGGCGGCTCGGAAGGGCTCGATGTCCAGGACGATGTCCATCGCCTCGGTCAGACCGATCTTGTGCCTTACGTCCAGGCGCTGCAGAGCCTTAGCGCCGCGGGAGTTCATGGTATCCCATGTGGTGTTGAAGAGGTACTCGGGCCACTCCGTGGGGTCCACCAGGGGTCGGCGAGCCAGATACTCGGGGCTGATGTTGCAGTTCTGCATGTAGCCCGTGGGCGGGTTCTCCACCTGGATCAGATCGGCCATCTCGTGGATGCCGAGCCATAGCGTGTCCGAGGTGTTGCCCGGGACCGGCTGGGAGTAGTCGATGCCCTCGGGCCGGATGGGCACCCGTCCGTTGCGGATGTAGTAGATGTTGCCCTCGACGTCGGCGTACATGAGGTTCTGCTCCATGAGCTGGAGCATGCCCACGGCCTCCTTGAACTCATCGAGGCTCCGGGCGACGCTCATGCGGTGAAGCTGCTCCACCAGTCCCACCTGGTCCAGGTACGGCGTGGCGAAAGCGTAAGCCACGCCCCGCTCATCGTCCCTCTCGATGACCACCCCGTGCTCGGTATGGAAGACGGGCAGCTCGACCGGCTCGCCACCCGCCACGTGGATGGTCTCGACCCGGAGGTCGGCTGGCTTCGACTCGCCGTCCAGGAGGTAGTGGCCATCGTTCTCGGGGTCGAGCTGCACGACGAAGATGTCCGCCGTGTCCGGCCCGCCGGTGGTCGCCGCCCAGCCGTGGTGGTCATTGTGGCCCAGTCCCAGTGTGGGACCGCCCACCACGCCGAAGCCGCTGACGTTCAGGGAGTCGCCGTGGAGTCGGTACTCGTAGAACCGCATGGGGCCGTCCCAGCCGATGTGGGGGTCGATGCAGAGCAGGGCATGACCCTCCATGGTGTTCCCGGGCGACAGGGCCCACTCGTTGGAGGCGAACTGGAAGTCGCGGTCGGCCCGGCCCAGCTCATCGAACCCAGTCCCCACGGGCCACTGAAAGACGATGGAGCGGCCCAGGGCGACGGCCATGGCGGGCTCGATCTCAGGCGCCCACTCCGGCACCTCGTCCGGGTGCTCCTCCATGTACCGTCGGACCCCATCCTGGAAGGCCTCGATGAGGGTGCGTACTTCGGGATCGATCGACTCGTACTGGCTGCGGCTGTGGTGCCGGTGGCCCATGAGCCGCTGGATCCGATCCGTCTCCAGGTGGCTCTCCCCGAAGGCCTCGGCCAGTGTGCCAAAGGCGTACCGGTAGTTCCAGAGGATCTGCTGGAGCCGGTCCTCGGCTTGGGCGTAGCCTAGGGCGTAGGCGGCCTCGGTGTCGGTCCCGGCGTAGATGTGCGGCACGCCGTATTCGTCCCTGAGGATCTGGGCCGAGCCCGCGTGGGCCGCGCCGGCGAGGATGAGTAGCAGGGCCGCGGCGCCGATGGCGTACGGGTTCATGTGGGGCCTCCTATAGGTCAGTCGATGCCTGCCGTCTCCAGCGCCCCGGCCGCCAGTGGGAGGATGGTCTCATCCACCCATTCCTCGGTCCGGCCGGGCGCCACGTCCTGGTACAGAAACCAGTGCTCGACGTGCTCGACGGCTTCGCCCGGCTCCAGGGTAACGAGGGGCCCCAAGGTCTCCAGCTCAAGCATGTCGGCGTTGGTATAGGTTTCCAGCGAGGCCCCGAAGTCGGGGTACTCGGCGCCCTCCTGGTACTGGAACAACTTGACGAAGCACATGCCCTTGTTGGCATAGGCCATCCAGTTGTCGGTGGCGCTCAGGCCCAGCTTGAAGGGTCCCTCGGCCTGGGGATCCTGCTCGATGAGAATGTACTCCGAGCCCCAGGTGAGTCGGTCGTCGGTCATATCCGAGTACGGCCACAAGGCGACCATGCGGTTGGGGAGCAAGCCGTAGGGATCGGCATCGCCGGTGGGAACGGGGAACACGCCGACGCCGCCCGCGTCCATGACCGACAGCGCCCAGGGCGCCAGCTCGATGGGCCATGGACCGGTGTTCCGGATCCGGTGGATCAGCTCCACGCCGGGTGCGTCGGTCATCATGCGGATGTCGATCTCCTTCTGGATCCCGTTCTCCTCTTCCTCGGGGGGTATCAGCCGGACGCCCCATGTGGCCTGGATCACGTCGATGGGGAAGTTGTCGGCGGGGTAGGTTCGGGGCTTGGTCTCGGGTGCATGCCACAGTCGGTGGCCGCCGTAGATCCGCCATACGTCGCCGCCCGTGTCCCCGGCGTCCTCGGAGCTGACCCAGAACATGTTCTCACCCTCGACGGGCCCGAAGTGGATGATCCTGGGGCCCACCTCAGTGGTTGCGATGAGCTCGATCTCGCCATTCGTGATGCGGACACAGTCGTCCCATCCCTCGTACTCGACCGATCCTATGGCCAGCTCATCGGCCGCAGCCCCAACACACAGAGCCCCGAGGATGGCCGTCAAGCAGAGGCATCGTATCATCGTCGATCTCTCCCCATCGATTCGTTGATTGTGCCGCTCCATCGCACCGCCAGCCTTCCGCGTGTACACCCAGAGGCCCTGCCCGCGTGCTATCCTTCGGGAGGAGGTGGATGGTATGCAGCGGCTCTACTTATTGGTGTTGGTGATCGCCTCGGCATGGCTCGCCGCGGCATGCGCTCAGCGTGATGGGGCGGGCCCCGATGCGACGATCGAGGCCCCGCCGCAGGCGCGCCAGGCCGTGGACCTCCCCGCACCCGACATGGAGGGCTTCATCCCGCTGGAGACGGCCATCGCCAGCCGCCGCTCCGTGCGAAGCTACGGGCCCGAGGCGCTCAGTGACGCGGAGCTGGGCCAGCTTTGCTGGTCGGCCCAGGGCATAACCGAGGAGGGCGGGCGCTTCCGGGCAGCCCCCTCGGCGGGCGCTCTCTATCCCCTGGAGGTATACGTGGCCACCGACCAGGCCCTGTACCGCTACTCACCCGAGGACCACGCCCTGGGGCTGGTTCGCGGCGAGGACGTGCGGCTGGACCTCCAGGCCGCGGCGCTCGGGCAGGAGCATGTCGGTCAGGCGCCGGCGGTGTTCATCATGACCGGCGTGGTGAGCCGACTCGAGGTGAAGTACGGTGATCGGTCGTGGCAGTACATGCTGCTGGAGGCCGGACACGCCGCCCAGAACCTGTTGCTTCAGGCGACGACGCTTGAGCTTGGCGCCTGCCCCGTTGGCGCCTTCGAGGACGACGGGCTGGCTGGTATCTTGGGGCTGGACGATGGCGAGGCGCCGCTGTACCTGATTACGGTGGGGACGCTGGGCTAGCCGGCGCCCGGTAGCTCCACCCCTAACCCCCGCTCCCTTGCCCGCGCCACCACGAGTGGGGCCACGGCCATGTCGTGGATGGCCAGGCCCAGGTTCGCCGTCATCGTGCGCTCGTCGGCCGACTCTCGCCCCGGCTTCAGGCCAGCTACCAGCTCACCGATCTCGGCGTGGATCGGCGGCGTGTCAGGGAAGTGTCCTTTGCTTCTCGCCACCTCCAGCTGGGCCACGTCGTCGGTGCAGAACTTGTGCATCTCGTGGAGGGCAGCGGGCTGGAAGTACGAGTCGTAGTCCACGGCGGACACGAAGGCGCCGGGCTCGGTCCATCCCGCCTCGATGGTGCGGTGGGCCTCCCGCTGGATGGGGCCCGCGGTGACCACCACATCGGCGCCACGCACGGCGGCCTGAGGGTCCTGGGCCACCTGGATCTCGACGGCCAGTGCCGGAGCCATCTCCTCGGCGTACCGCTCCGCGGCACCCCTGGCGACGTCATAGGCGGCCACGGAGGCGATGGGCAGCACCTCGCACAAGGCCCGGAGGTTGGTCCTCCCCTGAACCCCGCAACCGAGGATAGCCACGCGCGAGGAGTCGGGCCGGGCCAGGCGCCTAGCGGCGACGGCCGTCGCCGC
>WJIW01000382.1 GCA_014730065.1 Armatimonadia bacterium
CTGGAGCTGAGCAGCATGGGCAAGCGCATGCCCAAGGTGCTGCCCACCTGGGTGCCGGCCGCTGGCGATGAGGGCGAGGACTTCGGACTGCCGGAATCGAGCGACGACGTCAGTCCCGAACAGGCGGCCACCGAGCGACTCGACGAGCAGGAGTCGGCCACGGATGACGAGTCGACGGAGGAGCCCGAGGGCACAGACGAGGACGCTGGCGACGGCGAGACCGATCAGGAAGCCGATGCCGAGGAGCCGGCCCAGGTATCCGGTGCCCCCACCAGTGAGCCCGCCGTCGCCGCCGAGCCAGATGCTGGCGAGGCGGCGGCGGAGCCGACCACCGAGGAGGCGGCCGATGATGGCGATCCGGCCGCGGAGCCGGAGGTCTCGCTGCCGGCGATCCCTGCGGTCCCCTCGGAGCCCTTGACGGAGTCCGAGGCGGCCGAGAGGGCAAGCAAGGTGAGGAGTATGGGTGACATCCTCTCCTCCATGAAGCCCGACGAAGCGGCGTCCACCCTCGATCAGATGCCCGAGGAGCGCCAGGTCGAGGTCCTGCGCATTATGGATGAGGATGACATCGCGAAGATTCTCGCGGAGATGGAAGCGGAGGACCGGGGCCGGCTGGCCCTGGCGCTCCTCCAGTGATGATTTGCTCCGGGGTCCTTTGAGCCCCACACCACAACGCAGGCGGGAAAGGGGGTGAGTTGATATGGATATCGCCAAACTACTCGGCTCCATCGTCGGTGGGGACAAGTCGGCCCTTGCCGGAGTGGCGGCAGGTGCGACCCGGGAGGCCGGTGAGGCCTTCGGGGGCGTGCTCGCCAATGCTCTGGGCATGGGCCATACCGCCACACCCGGCGCGGAGGCCGAGCGAGCGATGACAGCGGGCCAGCACCTCGCAATGGCTAGACGGGCCGCCGCCGATATGGTCGAGGCCGACCTAGCCGCTGCAGCCTCTCTCCAGGAGGTGGGAGCTGGGGCGGTCCCACCCGACGCCGCGTCCCTCGAGGACGCCGGCGCCGATGTTCTGACCCTGGCTCTGGCCACGGCCCTGTCCACATGGGCGGATCACCAGATCGGAGCCAGCGGCTCGGAGCAGGTGGTCACCGTCGAGGGGCGCACCGTGGGCTCCCTGGTGAGCGACCTACCGGCGGCGCTGCGGCAAGCCATCGAGGCGACCTTGGCGGCTCTGGACAAGGCCGATGTGCCGATTCCGGCGGGGATCATGGCCAATCTGACGGCCATACGCGAGGCGGTCACTGTGGACCAGCCGACCACCTTGGGCGGGCCTTTGCCCGGGCCTCAGGTGCAGCAGTTCGCGGGCCGTCTGGCCGATGAGGTGATCCAGGCCGTCTCCCAGCGGTTCGACTACGGCGCCGGCATCCTCGAGCAAGCCATGGCCGCCATAGCCGAGGCGGAGGAGGGGACCACCCTCGATCGCACGCGGATCGTGGAGCCCCACCTGCCCGACCGGATGAAGGCCGAGGCTCTTATGGAGCTGCTGGCCGGTGGGCGAACGGCGGGCACCGACCCCTCGCGTCAGGCGGTCGAGTCCCTGCTTGCCGCTCTTCGGGGCGCCATCGTGCGCGTCGAGACGCTGGTCGAAGGGTCTCCCGGCAGCCAAGGCCAGGCCGATCAGGTTATGCGGCTTCTGGCCGAAGCAATGGACGCCCTGAGGCAGGCGGGCAAGCAGGCTGGCGCTCCCGCTGGAAAGGTCCAGACCGAGGGCCAACCCCAGTCCGGCACGACGGGCGTTCTCGTTACCGATCCGGAGTTCGAGATCGGGACCAAGCCCGCCTACGGCAGCCGATCGCGGCGTCTGGGCGAGGTGATCGAGGGCTCCCTCCGTCAGGGTGATGCGGGCAAGAAGGGTGCGGCACCCACCGGCAAGGTCGATCTCGCTGGCGCGGGCGCGGCTCTGGTGAAGAACGGTCTCGGAGAGGCGAGTCCCATGGCGCCGGGCGGCGCGGAGACGCCCCGCCCCGACATGGAGCGGACCATCCGGGAGCTTCTGGCATCCAGCCAGCAGCAACCGACGGCAGCACCTCCGCCCGATGGCCGACTGAAGCCCGGCGAGGCGGGCCGCACCGAGGCTCGTTCGACGGCCATGCCGGTTCAGGGACCTCAGCGCGGCGAGGGTGAGCTGTCCGGGGAGCATGTGACCCGGCTGCTTCAGGTGCTCAGCGGACGGGAGAGGGTGTCGGGTGACGAGGCCGTGCAGACGGCCGAGCCCATCCACGGACCCGGTGCGACGGCCCAGCCGCCACCCGGAACCGAGGGAGCGGCCCAGGCCATCGGCCATGTGACAGGGTCGGTGACCGCGCCGAATGTTGCGCCGCAAGTGGCTCCTCAGCAGCCCGTGGATCCCACGGCGGGCCGGGTGATGGAGCAGGTGCAACAGGCGGTGAACCAGGCCCAGACCCTGGGTCGACACGAGATCACCATCGAGCTGAAGCCCCCGTACCTGGGGGATATTCAGGTCACCCTGCGCGCCTCGGAACAGGCCATCGCCGCTCACTTCCATGCCGAGTCGCACACCGTGAAGGCCATGCTCGAGTCCAACATGCACCTCCTGCGGGACATGCTCCAGAACGCGGGGCTGTCCGCGGATCGCCTCGAGGTGTCCGTGAACTCGGGCGGGGCCGGAGACGGGGGATTCCGCAACCCGGGCGAGGCCACGCGCCTCTACCGGACTATGGATCCCAGACACGGAGCATCGGCGGACGAGGATCTGCCGCGGCCCGTGGGCAACGGAGTCGGAACGGCGTACGGACTCGCCCGAGTCGTTGACCTGCTGGCATAGGCGGGCACGCGGCTCGGGCGACGAACCAGACCCCGAAAGGGGGGAATAGCATGCTCGTCAACAACGTGGGTGCCAGCACCAGCACAGGCTCGGACTTCATGACCGAGGAGACCCTGAACCAGCTAGGCCGGAACGAGTTTCTGACCTTGCTGGTCACCCAGCTTCAGAACCAGGATCCGCTGAACCCGGAGAAGGACACTGAGTTCATCGCACAGCTCGCTCAGTTCTCCCAGCTTCAGGAGACGCGGAATCTTGCCGAAGCTACCAGAGAGGCATCGCTGCTATCGGTGGCGTCGTCGGCGGCCGGGATGATCGGCCGGGGCGTCGAGGCGGAGATCTTCAACTCCGAAACCGATGAGACTACAACGGTGTCAGGTGTGGTATATGAAGTGCAGATGGAGGGCGGCGCACCCAAGCTCGTGCTCGAATCGGGACAGGCCGTCCGCCTAAGCGACGTGACGCGCATCGTGTAATGGCGGTGCCGGCGCGGCGTGACCCAGGGATGGGAGTGACGCCGAATGGCCGAACAAGACAAGGTACAAGGCAACCTGAGGCCGCAGGGCCTGCAAAGACCCCAGCGGCCGGTGCGTCCGGTAAGGACGAAGACCCAGCAGGGGCAGTCCTTCGCCGACGTTCTGCGCAGCCAGCAGACCGCGACACCGACCGAGGCGGAGCCTCTGAAGTTCAGCGGTCATGCTCAGTCGCGCATGGAATCGCGCGGCATCCGGCTCTCGAGCGATGATGTGGCCCGCATCGAGGGCGGCGTTGATCGAGCCGCCACCAAGGGCGGCCGTGAGTCGCTGGTTCTCATGGATGATCTCGCGCTCGTAGTGAGTGTGAAGAACCGGACGGTCATCACGGTCATCGATGGCGAGAGCCGCAAGGAGAACGTGTTCACGCAGATCGATAGCGCCGTCGTGGTCTAGCGACGAGTGCGGGGCTGGACCTCCTAGAGGAAGCCCTGGGCCGCCAACCGATAGACGCGGCCCGCGACCATGTGTCGCAACAATCGATAACCGGGCCGGAGCGAGAGCCTCGCTTCGGCACCGGCAAGCCCAGGGAGGTTAGGGACACCATGATGCGGTCCCTGTTTTCCGGCACGTCGGGATTGCGCACTCACCAGACGCGCATAGACGTGATCGGAAACAACATCTCCAATGTCAACACCAACGGCTACAAGAATAGCCGAGCCAACTTCCGAACCACCATCCTCCAGACACTGTCCTCGCCCGGCGCGGCGAGCGACGATCGAGGCTCGATCAACCCCAAGCAGGTCGGCCTCGGCACCACGGCGGCGTCCATCGACCCGGACTTCAACCAGGGCAACCTGGAGACCACGGGCCGGCGGGGCGACGTCGCCATCGAGGGCAACGGGCTCTTCATCCTCGATGGGGGCGGCCGCCCCCTCTACAGCAGGAACGGCGCCATGACGGTGGACCAGCAGGGCATGCTGGTGGAGCTCATGAACGGCTTCTATGTTCAGGGTTGGAACGCAGACCTGGAGGGCGTGCTCGACAATACGGGTCCCCTCGAGGCGCTGGAGATCCCCATCGGCGGCCTGACCATAGCTCGGGCCACCAGCTATGTAGACTACATCGGCAACCTGGACGCCGAGGCCGATGGCTTCGCCATGACCGAGGCGACCGAGGGGCGGATCACCACCAACCCCTTCTCGGCGGCCGCCCAGACCTTCAGCATCACCGCCGATGATGGCACCGTGGACAATGTGACCGTTCCCCAGATCACGGCCGGCGGCGCCTACACATCCGATGCGGTGCCCATCGACCTGGCCAACCTGAGTGCTGGCGTGGACATCGATGTCATCGTGACCACCGCTGGCGCGCCGGTGACCGTCACCTACACCGTCCCCGCCGTCGTTCCGGGCACGCTGGACGCCTTTGTGTCGGACTGGAACACGCAGATGGCGGGTCATGTGCTGGCGGTCAAGGAGTCGGACACTACCGTCCGGTTCTTCGACTACTCCGTCGCCACCGGTGGCCAGGGGGCGGACAGCTCGATCACCTTCCGGTCGGTGCCCGCCAGCGGCGCTACCGCTGCCGATGTGCAGGCCCTCGGCCTGCAGGACGGAGTTCCCCAGACCTTCGGCGCCAGCGCCAATCCCGACCCCGAGTACCTGGCTCTGGTTACCGCGTACGAGCTGAACCAGGCAACCGACCCCGCCCTCGGCGGGAACGGCACGGCGACGGCGGCTACCGACGGCTCGGGCCGGCTGATCGTGGAGTCGCTCATTGCGGGACTCCAGGGTCGGCTGAATATCACCGATGCCGTGGGAAGCACGGCCATCAATGACATCTTCGGCGCCCCCAACCAGAGGGTCGACATCGACACCTACCGTACCAGTGTCATCACGTACGACTCCCTGGGGGTCGATCATACCATCAACCTGGACTTCAACCGGCAGGGCGACTCTCGGATCTGGGAGTACCGCGCGGTGGACGAGGATGGCAATGACATCGTTCCAGGTACGCCTACATCGGGCACCGTGTCCTTCGACAACCTGGGCCGGAGCCAGACCTCGTCGATCCAGGTGGAGATGACACTGGACACGGGCGCGGTCACGCCACAGCAGATCGCGCTGCGGATGGACCAGCTCAACCAGTTCGCCGGAGATTCCACAGTGACGGCCAGTGAGCAAGACGGTGTGGAGATGGGGACACTGGAGGCCTACCTGGTCTCCCCCGATGGCGTCATCACCGGCGAGTTCACCAATGGCCTGAACCAGACCCTGGGCCAGATCGCCTTGGCCACCTTCAACAACCCCGGTGGACTCACCCAGGTGGGCACCTCCATGTGGTCGGAGAGCGTGGCATCGGGAACCGCTCAGGTGGGCGCGCCCGAGAGCGCTTCACGGGGCTCCACTGTTCAGGGCACCTTGGAGGCCTCGAACGTGGACTTGGCGAACGAGTTCACTCAGTTGATCATCGGCCAGCGTGGGTTCCAGGCGAACGCCCGGATCATCACGACCAGCGATGAGATGCTGAATGAGCTTGCGAACCTGCGTCGATAGAATGAGCCGCTGGCGGGGGGCGAGTCTCGTCC
>WJIW01000383.1 GCA_014730065.1 Armatimonadia bacterium
CTTCCCAGTCGAGCCAGAGGCCCCCCGCCGCGCCTGCGGTGGCCGCCTCCAGGGCGGCGATCTGGGGTTCGAGGGTGGGATCCCTAAGGTCGGTGGCGGTTCGCCAGACCTCGACCCCCGGTGGCAGCACGGGCAGGGCCGCCGCGACCAAGGGTACGGAATCGGTGGCGATGACGAAGGTCCGGCCCGCTTCGGCGCACTGGTCGCCGAGGGTGGTGACAAGCGCCTGCATGGAGCGGATCCATGCATCGGCGGCGGTGGCCACCTCCGCGGGAAGGGGCGTGCCGGCGAGCGGCACGGGTTCCGGAGCGCGCCAGATGAACCCCGCCAGGGAGTCGTGCTCTCCCAGGTACCGCAGGGCCCCCGAGATGGCGTCGCCGATCAGCTCCGCCTCGGCTTCGGTGGGCTCCGCACTGCCGAGCACGTCGAATCCCTCTAGGTACACGTCGATGCCCGCCTCATCGGCTGCCGCGAGGATAATCTCCAGCCGAGCTCGCTCGGCGGCCCCCTCGGGCAGCCCAGCGGCCGAGCGCGTTCCGGCGTCGCCGTCGGCGGCCTCGGTGGCGAGGGGCTCCACCACGAGAGCGTCGAGCCCCAGGGCTCCGAGCACCGCAATGGCTGCGCTCAGCTCCGAAGGCTCCGTGGGGTAGCCCGTTGTGGCCGGGGCGTAGGGACCCCGCTGGGGCGGCTCTGCGGCCAGACGCAGTCCCAGGCTGCCGGCGAGGGCAGGGGGGACCGACGCAGCGAGGACGACCCCTATGAGAAGGAACAGAGTGGTTGCGCGATATGGGTTGGCCATGGATTGCCTAGCCTTTCTTGACTCCGATGGCGAAGCCGGCGAGGAAGGCGGCTCCGAAGGGCAGGTTATGGAGCAGAACCGTGGTGAGGCTGCCCAGGGCCCCCTCGATGGCCCCGCTCTCGGCGGCCGAATCCCAGGCGCTACTCACCCCACCCCAGTTGATGGACACGATGTTGTAATACGCCAGCACCTGCAGCAAGATGAAGAGGCACCCCAGTAGTAAGGCAAGGACTTTGGCGGCCTTCTTCGTGAAGTACCCCACACACAGACCGGCGATCCCGCCGAATCCGAGCTGCTGCAACAGGGGCGTCAGGTACTCCAAGTTCTCATCACCTTCACTGTTTTCTCAGGCGCAGGGATGACTCCTCCGGCGGAGGAGCGCGGCGGAGTGGGCTCGAAGTCTGGATCGGCTCGCCAAGGCCACAGAAACGACTGGCCGCGTCCAAGCGTCCTGACTATATAGCCGGTACTGCCGGCTCGAACCTGCTCAAAGGGGATCCAAACTATGCGGATCGCGCTGCATGTCTGCTCAATGCTCGTCCTCGTAACGGCTCTCGCGTTTGTCTTTGGCTGCGCCGGAGGTGGCCCGACGGAGCCGGGCGGCGATACGACGAGCCGCGGCACCGTGAGCGGCACGGTTGTTGAGGACGCGACCGAGACGCCCGTGGAAGGCGCCAGCGTCACCCTGGCCACCAACACCTCGACGAAAACGGCGACGACCGATGCCGACGGCACATTCACCATGGAGGACGTGCTCTATGGCACGTATACCGTCAACGTGACTTACTCGCCGCCGGGTACGGCGCTCAGCGGGTCGGCCAGCGTCACCGTCAATGAGGACGAGCCCAATCCATCGGTGACCATCGCCCTGAAAGGCACCACGGGCCCGCCGCCGCCGCCCTTCTAGGGGGGCGCGGCTTTCGGTCGTGTCCTGCCGACCATCAGTCGATCTCCGGGTACGCGCACAGCCGCCGGACGGTGCAGCCTTCGCAGTCGGGGTCCGATGGCCGGCACCGGGCTCGTCCGTGGCGCACCATGGTCACATGCAGCTTCAGCTTACACTCGTCGGGCACGATGGCGTCGAACGCTTCGTGGGCGCTGTCGGCGGTGGAGTCTTCGGGGATCAGGCGCAGACGCCGGCCGATGCGTAGGCAGTGGGTGTCCACGGGGAACACCGGCCGCTGAAGGGCGAACAGCAGCACACAGGCCGCGGTCTTGCGACCCACGCCCTTGAACCCCTCCAGGTAGTCGCGCGCCTCATCGGGGGGCATGTCGTGCAGCTTCTCCAGGTGCAGGGCTCCGTGGGCGGCCTTGATCGACCGGAGCAGGGACTGGATCCGCGGGGCCTTGATGTTGGCCAGACCGCCGGCCCGGATGGAGTCGGCGAGAGCCTCCTCGGGCGCCTCCAACGCCTCCTCCCAGGTAGGGAAGCTCTCCTTGAGACTCTCGAAGGCACGGTCGGAGTTCACGTCGGACGTGTTCTGGCTTAGGATCGTCTTGATGAGGCTGTCCAGGGGGTCGCGCTGCAGCCGGGTGCGCTCGTGATCGGAGCCCTCGCCGTACTCATCCCAAAGCAGCTCGGTGATGCGCCGGACGCGCTTCTCGTCCTGGAGGGGCTCGGGCCCGCTCATCCGCTCATGCTCTCCTCGACCCCCGGTAGATGGGCCGCCAGCACACCCACGAGCTTGCCCGTCATCTCGAGATAGCAGATCACCGCGATCAGCCCGCACACGGCGAAGGCCCCTACGGCCATCCACAGCCGGGGCTCGCCTCGGACGAAGGCGATCACGGCGACGACCATCCCCAGGACCACCATGGGCAGACCGATGACCGCAGCGACTCGCGCCGTGTCGATGACGGCGCCCGGCCCCAGGGGATGAGCCTGGGCGACCATGGCCGCGCGCATGATCCCGTACGCCAGGGGGAAGGCCCAGCTTAGGTACGCCGCGATGGCCCACGGCTCCTGGCGCCGAACGTGCTTGCGGGTCAGAACGTCCCATGCCCGATCCAGAAGGGGCTTGCCGGACGATGATGGCTTGCGGCTCCGTGCCGACGTCAAGGCGACATCTCCCACTCGGAATCTGGATTCTGCTGAGCTCCACGCCGGACGCTAGGCCGGGTGGGGCTCCCGCCCCGTTAGGCCGCATCGAGGCGCCTCAGAACTCGAAATCGAACCTGGCCTCCGCCTTGCCCTCGATGGGATCGTACGTCAGAGTCCCATGCTCGCCGATCTTCAGGCTGGCGTGCTCGGTCGCCCAGAAGGCCAGCAGATCGCCGGGCGTCTGGGGCAGCTCGCCGCGCTTCTCCTGGTAGTCGCTCACCAGCTCGGCGAGCTTCCAGACCTCATCGGGCAGGCTGTCCTCCAGCTCGGGCGACTCCTCGAAGGTCACCTTGGTGATCTTCATCTTCCCATCCACCGACTTGACCTCCAGCCGGACGGGCAACGCGGCCGGACGTATGGTGCCGCCGACCTCGGGGTCCGCCTTGGCCTCGGCCAGAGGCTTGTAGAGTACGTAACCCTCGACCTCGGCCACATCGCCCACGGTGGTCGCGCCGGTAACGCGGACGTCCACATCCTCGGGGCTGGGTGCCTTGGGCAGGGAGAGCAGCTCCTCGGCGGCCGCTCGTCCGTCCAGCTCCGAGACGTCGCCCCGCCCCAGCTCGCCCATGGCAACGCGGTCGGCCATGGCTTCCCGCAGACGCGACTCATTGTGGTACGCGGCGTCCTTGAGGGCGTCTTGGGCGGCGAGCTTGGCTTGCAGTGTGTCGACTCCCGGTTGGCCTTCGCCCCCCACAGGCGGCGGGGACGTGCCCTCGGGTGTGTCTTCCTGGGGGCAGCCCGCCAGCAATGCGGTGGCCAGCAGCATGCAAAGAAGCGCGTATCTCGTAGCAATCATCCTCCAGCACCGCCCGCCCTAGTCCAACGGCGGGGGCGGATACTCGAACCCGACGGGGTGCTCGTAGGCGTCCCAATCGGCCGCAATCTTCAGCAGGATCCCCATCTCCCTGGGGACCATGCATTCGGCTCGGTCGACGAACAGGACATCTTCGGGGGGCACCCGTGTCGTCGGTCCCGTGAAGAAGCCCTCTGCGCTCAGCTCCCGAAGGCGCCGTCCCAGCTCGGTCAGCTCCCACCCAGAGTCATAGGGGCCGTACCGCACCTCGCCCTCCAGGTCCAGGGCGGTGGCACCCCGAGTGTTGGTGTAGTACCAGACCGACCAGCCAGCCACATCGTCGGCGGTGCGGCGCATCAGATCGATCATCACGTCGGCGGTCGTGCTGCCGGGATCGGGCTCGTCGTCGGCGGGCATGTACCCGAACTCCTCGATGACCACCGGCGCGCCGTTCCAGGCGAACCGGGCGAGCAGCTCGCCCATCCGAAGCCCCTTCTCCACATCACCGCTCTGAACATAGTGGTGCACCGTGACGTAGTCGAGCAGGTCGGCGAGATCGCGGCTCGTGCAGCCCATGACGTGCATCGCCGAGCCCGGCCACTGACCGGCGGGCGTTCGGCCGTGGACGCCGCAGGTTACCATGTGGGCCGGATCCGCCTCGCGGATCGCCTCGGCCTGCACCCTCAGGTAGCGGCGGGAGGTCCACTCCCGGAACTCGTTCCAGTCGCGGACCTTCCCATCGGGGCTGCCGTAGCTCTCGCCATCCCAGCTAAGGTCGGGAAGGGTCACGTCCTCGAAGCTGGCCAGCTCCTGACCCCACGCCAGGCTCAGGGCGTCGATGTCATCCTCGTATAGCAGATGCAGGTAGTAACGGAAGGCCGGTAGGGCATGGGGCCCCGGCACGAGGCCGTCGTGCTCCCTCTGCCATGTCAGGTTGATGTTGGGAAGCGTCCACTCGGTCGCCAGGTTGTACGAGAGCAGGGCCCCCCGGCCGTGGCAGAGCAGAGCGATCTGACGCCAGAAGTCGGCCAGGGTCGCGAAGCTGTCCCGGGGCATGACCCGGTCCATAGCACCCCAGTACTGACCGCCCTCCTGCCACCACTCACAACCGTTGCCGCCCCATGCCGCCAGGGCCAGGGAGATCCGGATCCCGCGGGCCTCAGCGGCATCGAGTAAGGCCAGCACCCGCTCCTCGGTACCCTCGACAAGCACGGCGCCGTCGACGGGCTGGGGATCGGGGAGCACGTGGCCGATGGGCAGGAAGGCCTTGATGTGGTTCATGCCCAGGTCCGCGGCGCCGTCAAGCATCCGGTCGAGCCGCTCTGGATTCCATCCCTCGGGCGTAAGGAGGTAGAGGGCCCAAGGGTCATCGGGGTCACCGGTATCCACCACGGCGTTGGCTCCGAACAGAACGAATGGCACGCCCGGTTCGGACAACTCGAACCCCATCCCGTCGGGCGATGGCTGGACGATCTCCAGGGAGTCGGCCGAGGGGATGGTGATCAAGGAAGCCATGGCCAGCGCCGCCAACACCGAACTCACCGGATCCTCCCCGTCTCGAAGAGCTCGCGCACCCGGGCTGAGGAATCCAGGATGAAGTTGTGGGGCACGCGCTCGAGCTGGGAGCGGGCATGGGTGCCGCTGAGCACGCCGATGACCGACCCGGCGCCGGCATTGCAGCCCGCCACACAGTCGAGGGGAGTATCGCCCACGGAGACGACCTGCCGTACAGAGATGATCTCGCACTCCTCCATGGCTCGGAAGATCATATAGGGCGCGGGCTTGGGCTTGGCGACCTCGTCGGTGGCCACGCTGCTGTCCAGGAGCTCGCCGAGCCCGGTGCTCTCAAGAATGACGTCGAGAATGGCGCGCCAGAAGCCCGTGGTGATGGCCACCTGGATGTCCTGATCCCTGAGGTATTGCATGGTCTCCGCGGTGCCATCGACGACCTCGATAGGCTTCTCGGCGAACTCCACCAGCAGGCGGCGCTCGAACTCCTCATTGGCCTCCTCGGCCAGGGAATCCGCGGCTTCGGGCCACGTCTCGTGTCGCCGGGTGCCGAGAACGTGGAAGAGCTCCTTCTTGGTGCGCCCCTGGAAGGACTGGACTTCCTCCAGGTCCGCCTCTAGCTTGTACTCTCTGGCCACCTCCACGAAGATGCGGTTAATGGTCCCGTCATCGTGGATCGTGGTTCCGCCGAGGTCGAAGACGACCAGGGCCGTGCGCTGATCTCCGTCCGTCGCCACGAGCATCACTCCAACCCAGGGTCGGCACCATTGTATCAGAGCCGCCGGGCTATGGACGGTTCTACAGCAAGGCGATCTCTTTGGGCGGGCAGTCCCAGGTGCCCGTCAGCGCTCCCGGGCTCAAAAAGACTCCAGGCAGTGCCATATGTAGATGTAGGCCAGGGAATCCACGTCTTCCCACACCCGCTTGACGATCTCGGGGTCGCCCTTGATCTCGGGCAGGTCCTTCATCTTCTCCTGCCAGGGGATGCACACCCCCGGGTCGCGTCCCGTGCTTTGAGGGTCTTTCTCGGCCATTCTAGTACACCCCATATTCGCGCGTGAACTCGGTGAGGGCACGCAGATTCTCGGTATCGGTGTCGTCCTGCATGATGGCGCTGGCGTCCATGATGTATCCGCCATCCTTCGCCACCCCGTCGATGACCCGCTTGCACGCGGCGCGCACATCGTCGGGCGTGCCGTAGCTGAGGGTGAAGTTGGGGATGCCGCCGCTGATGCAGAACCGGTCACCCAGGACCTTGTGTGTCTCGATGGGATCGGCCTGGTCCACATGGTAGATGATGCTGCCCTCGGGCAGCTCGGCGAAGGACTCCAGGTGGGCCGTCCAGTTGCCCTCGGCATAGAACAGCACCTGATGACCGTGGGACCAGATCTCCTCGATGATGGGCTTCATCGTGGCCCAGTAGTAGTACTTGAACTGCTCGGGGGAGACGAAGGGCACCCCGCCCCGGTGCATCCAGACGGTGATGGGCACGTTCTTCTCGGGGTCCGCGCCCGCCAGGGCCACGTGGCATAGGTGGGGCATGAGGGCTTCGCAGGCCTTGAGCACCTTGTCGGGCTGGGTGTGCAGGTCCATGACCAGGCCCACGTAGCCCCGTAGCTTGTCGGCCAAGATGTCGAAGGGTGTCTTGAGCATCCCCGCGATGGCCGACACGGTGCCCGATTCCTCCTTCAGCCGTGCGCCCTGCTCGCCGAAGCTGGAGAAGTAGGACAGCATGGCCATGCCCCCCTTGAGGAAGGACATGTTGTTACGGAGGGAGGTGGGCTCGCCTTCGGCGCTGACCTCCGTGGAGACCCGGGGCAGCCACACGTTGAACAGGAACTCGGTAGGATCGGCGATCAAGCGGTCGTACTCATCGGGCTGCATGAAGGCCTCGTCCTCGGGCGGCTCCTTGTACTGGAAAGCCGTCTCCGGAGGCAGGTCCACACCGGGCGTGGCGTAGTACTTGATCCCGATGGCCTGGGTGAGGCCCGTCCAGACGTAGACCATGTTGCCCACCACGGCGTCCCAATCGAAATCCGCGGCACACTTGCGCGCCGCGGCGAAGGCCAGCTCGTAGTCGTGGGTGATCTCCTGGATGGTGTAGCCCGCGTACTTGGCCGTCCACTCGGCCACGAAGGGCCGGATGGGGATCCGGTCCGGCTTCTCATTCCGCATGGCCGTGGTATAGCGCTTCAGCCGTTCGTCGTAGAGCTGCTGCATGGAATCAGGCACAGTCTGCTAATCCTCTCCTACTCAGCGCCGGAGGCCGCTGAGATCGCACTCCATCTCCTCGGCGGCAGCCATCATCTCGTCCCAGGTGACGGTTCGGCCCCGGTAGGCCGCCTCGCGTCCCAGGATGCTGATCAGGTTGCTGCGTACCGCGGGGGCCCCCGTGTTGATGAGCTGGCCGGCTTCGATGCCGGCGTGGAAATCCCGGATGTTGTTGACGGCGCCCTCAGTGAAGATGGGACCCGTATCGCCGCCGTCCCAGCGCTGGCCGTTGTCGATCCACACCGAGCCGCCGTAGTGGGACTCGGCCGTGCCCTCGGCGCCAAAGAGCCGGACACACAGGTCACCGAAGCCCGTGACGAACTGACTGGAGCTGAAGTCGATGATCGCCTCGCCGGGGAACTGGTACGTCACGGCGAAGTGGTCCCAGCAATCCCCCACATCGGTGCGGACCCGCCGGCCGCCCGTGCCCGTGGCCTCGATGGGATCCGAGTCCAGAAGCCATGACGCCACATCGATCACATGGATGTTCTGCTCGACGATGATGTCCCCCGAGAGGGCGATGTCGAACACCCAGTTTCGCAGCCTGGCCTCGGGCGTTCCGGGCTCGGCCCGGGGGGTGAGCCTACCGGTGTGGTAGTACACCTGGCCCAGAACGGGCGGGCCGATGGCGCCTTGGTGCACCCGGCTGGCCATCTCCCGGAAGGCTGCGTTGTTGCGGGTCTGGAAGTCCACCAGGAAGGACAGTCCGCTCGCCTCCGCCGCCCGGCTGGACTCCAAGATGCTCGAGCAGCCCGGCACGTCGACGGCGACGGGCTTGGCCAGAAAGACGTGCTTGCCGGCCCCAACGGCGGCCGCCGCCTGCTCGGGATGGAAGTACGGCGGCGACTCGATGGCCACGGCATCGACGTCCGTCTCCAGAAGCTCCTTGTAGCCATCCAGCCCCGTGAAGCGGCGATCCTCGGGCACCCCGAAGCGTCCGCCGAGATCGGCGACACGATCCTCGAAGTAGTCGTGCAGGGCAGCGACCTCCGTGTTGCTGTGCTCCTCGAAGAGGCCGCCGATCCAGCCGCCACGGCCCCCGCATCCGATGATGCCCAGCCGCAGCTTCGGCTCCTGCGCCCGCGCTCTCGCGGCGCCCAGGGCCGCTGTCGCCAGCGCTCCCGCGCCCACGATGAACTCCCGTCGATCAACTCCCGCCGATCGGTCTGCTCCTGCCACGATGCACCTCCTAGACCTTGGGCAGCCCCCAAGGCTCGCGGTACTCCCTAGTCAGCATGGCCGCCGCCTCGGCATCGCCGATGATCTGCTCCGCCTCGCCATCCCACTCGATGCGCCGGCCCAGTCGGTATGCGATGTTCGCCAGGTGCATGGCCGTCGTGGTCCGGTGGGCGATCTCGATGTCCGACCGCGGCCGCTGGCGGGTACGGACGCACTCGAAGAAGTGGGCGGCATGGTCCACGTACATCTGTCCATCGGAGCCGGTCATGGCGGGCGCATCCCCCTCGCCTTCGGTGCGGAACACCTGCCAACCGCTGCGGTCCATGAGGAGGGTGCCTTCGCTCCCGTGGAAGGCGATGCCATGGCCCTTGCCCTCGATGGGATAACTCGAGTAGCGGTGCTCCCAGGTACAGATGAAACCCGGGTACTCCCAGGAGACGACCTGCGTGTCGGGCGTATCGCAATTGTCATCGCAGACCAGGCGGCCTCCCTCGGAGGTCACCGCAAGGGGAGCGTCCACATCCATCGCCCAGTGCACCATGTCGATCAGGTGGATGCCCCAATCGGCGCACTTGCCCCCGGCGTAGTCCCAGAACCACCGCCACTCGTAGTGGAAGCGGTTGGGGTTGAAGGGCCGCTTCGGTGCCGGGCCGAGCCAGAGGTCATAGTCAACGCCCTCGGGGGCCTGGCCGTTGGGAGGGTGGCCAAGATCGGGATGTCCCCCCATGACCCATGCCTTGCAGAGATGGACCTTACCGAGCGCTCCCGAGCGGACGTAGGCGCATCCGTCGCGTAGATGGGGGCCGCTGCGCTGCTGGGTGCCAGCCTGCATGATACGGCCATGGGTGCGCGCGGCCTCGACCATGCGCCGGCCCTCGAGCACGTTGTGGGAGATGGGCTTCTCGACGAACACGTCCTTGCCCGCGATGCAGGCGTGGATGGCGATGAGTGCGTGCCAGTGGTCGGGCGTACTCACCCATACCGCGTCCACATCATCGCGGTCGAGTACGGCCCGGAAGTCCTGGTATACATCCGGCCGGTGGCCGGTCTTCTCGGCCATCTCGGTCGCGGCGGCCTCGGCTCGGTCCGAGTCGGGATCGCAGACGGCTACGTACTGGGCCTCGCCCAGCTCCATCACGATTCGTGCGTTGTGCATCCCGATGCTGCCGGTGCCGATGTGGGCCAGAGCGATGCGGTCATTGGCCGGCCGCGGCTGGCCCGCCGCCCGGCTCGCCGCCAGTGCTGCCGCGCCGCCAACGGCGCCCACGAAGCCTCTCCTGGTCATGCCGGGGGTCATGTCCCCGCCTCCTCGCTATACGCCGAACACCTCGCGCAGGTACTCCCGGCTGAGCCGCAGGTTCTCCAGCGGAGTGCGCGTATCCGGGGTCCGGGGCTCTATGGCCAGCTCCACGCACAGCGGGCCCGTGTAGCCCACGGTGTCGAGGATGTCCTCGATCCGAACGTAGTCCAGATCGCCCTCACAGAAGCACTCTGCCCACACCGCTTCCGTCGAGTTTCGCAGATGGGTCGTGACGATCCGATTGGCGTACTCGGCGCTGATGTCGTACGGGTCGCCGCCGCCTCGGTAGATCCAGTGGAAGTCGGCACACAGGCCGACGTTCCGCGGGGATGTCAGGTCCAGGTTGGCACGGAACTCCCGGGCGTTATGACTCATCTCGGGCGAATGGGTATGAATCCCGAGCCAAAGGCCCATCTCCCGTAGCCCGGCACCCAGGTCGTCGAGGGCCGATGCTTGTGTCGCCAGCTCGGCGTCGGTCTTCTCCCTGCCGATGGGATTGGGGTTCAGGCTGATGCCCGGGCAGCCGATGTCCTTGGCGCGCGCCGCCCGGCCTAGGATCGCCTCCACCTCGGCGGGGGCTTGTTCGGCGTGGAGCGCGCCGCCGGTATACAGACCCGCCAGACCCAGGCCTGCGGAGGCCACCAGGCCGGCCAGCGCCGCGGCGGCCTCGTCGGTTTCGCAATCCGAGAGCCAGCCCTCGATCATCGAGAATCCAGCTTCGGAGGTCATGGCCAGATAGCCCGGCAGCACCTCTTCGATGGGCTGCTCGGCCCTCGCCGCGAGCTGGGTGAACCAGTAGATCGCCTTACCGTCGCGAGGCATGACGCCGCCTCCCTCCTGGGCGGCAGCGTCCCGGGTGGCGGCCAGCAGAGCCGCGCCCGCAGCTCCTCCGAGGAATGCCCTGCGTGTTGTCTTGAGAGCCACCGCGCTGCCTCCCTCCCGAGGCGCCGACCGGCGCCCAGGTGGGAGTCCTTCCGTGCGGAGAGGTGGGGGGCCTTCAAGATGGCGGGTGGGCTGGCCCTACCCCAGCGCGCTCTCCTCGCCCGAGTCGTGGGTGAACAGCCACAGACCCCCATCCCGCTCACATAGGTGTCGAAGCGCATCCAGATCCGGCTCTCGTCCCACCGGCATAATGTTGATCGCGGCCTCGCGCACCTGGCTCAGCGTGGCGTCGGGCACCTCGCCCTCGGCGTCCGGAGGCTGGCCCACGGTGACGCATTCGGCGTTAGGGATCCGTGCGAGGTCCGCGAGCTTGGTGAGGAAGTCGCCCGCGGCTTGCCGCCGCTCGCCCGCCTCGGCGACTAGGCGCAGTGTGGCTCCTTGGTTGCGTTTGAGCTTGTAGCCCACCAGGACGGCCAGGTCCTGATTGCCCAAGTCCATCTCGATGTCCCACTTCGGGCCGCGGTCCCGGAACCAGACGTTGATGGCGGCCCCCTCGGTCTCCACCGCGGCATCGCCCCCAACCAGCACCACCCCGATGCCGTTCGCTACGGCGGTGGCGACGATGTCGTCGACCTCGCCATCCCGGCTGGGATCGGTCGGCACTTGGAGCAGCAGCACCGTTGGCCTGAAGAAGGTACCGCCGAAGGCCTGGATGCCAGCCCGGAGGTTGTCGCCGAAGGCCGCTGCCGAGATGACCGTCCAGGAGCTGAAGATGCCGCACTCCTGGAAATGCTCCGAGAGGCCGGGCAGGCGCGAATGCAGCACGTCGGTACCGGTGCGCCCCGTCAGCCCCACCAGCTTCAGGAAGCCCCTGGGATAGGCGACGCCCTCGATCAGCTCCGTCATCTCCTCCACCTGCGCCGGCTCCTGCACCGGCACCAGCAGGTTCGCCTTCCACGTCCGCTCCCTCGATGCCGTAAGCTCGTCCATCTTCTTGGCCGCCCACTCGGCCACGGCTACGAACAGACCGCTGCGCACATCGCCGAAGGGGGCCTTGAGGTGGCGCTTGATGAGGACCGCGTGGATGACCAGCACCACCGCTATGGCGATGACGCCGAACACCGGGTTGACGATGAACATGGCCAGGAGGCAGCCCAGGCCGCCGATGAGGGGCACGATACGCGGCACCCGGAACAAGGGCCGGAAGCTCACGAGCTGCATCGTCTGCTCGATGAGCACGACGGCGTTGATCATGCCGTAGGTGATCAGGAAGAACATGGTGATGAGGGGGGCGACGGCGTTGAGGCTGCGGAGCATGAGCGCGCCCACGACGATGGCGCCCGTTACGAAGAGGGCGTTGCGCGGCTCGCCCGTTGCCGTTCGGGTTGATAGCCACTTGCCCTGAGGGAGGATCTTGTGGGTGCCCAGGGCCTGGAGGATGCGCGGGGCGCCGACGAGGGACGACAGGGCCGAGGAGAAGGTGGCGCCGAGGAGGCCCGCCAGAATGGCCGGCCCCCACGCGGCCTTGTCCACCATCACCGTGTAGTTGGAGATCAGCTCCTCCGTCTCGGCCGACCGGGCCAGCCATGCGGCGAGAGCCAGGTACACGACCAGACTCACGCCGATGGCCGCCATGGTGCCCACGGGAATGCTGCGACGGGCGTCCTTCAGCTCGCCGGACATATTCGCCCCGGCCATGATGCCCGTCGACGCTGGGAAGAACACGGCGAACACGACCCAGAAGCTCACCCCGGGGAAGTCGTTCTCTGGCGACCCCGGGAACTCGCCCCACCACACCACGGGCTCCTGCATGGAGCCAGCGATGGCGGCCCATACCACCGCGATCAAGGACCCAGCGATGATGGCCATGATCACGTACTGGATCTTGAAGGCCAGGCCCGCACTGATCAGCGCGACGACGAACAGAAGGGCGAAGACACCGAAGTCGACGAGCAAGGCGGGGTGGTCGGGGAAGATGCGAAGCCACCCCTCCCTGAACCCGAAGATGTACATGGACACGGCCAAGGCCTGCGAGAGATACAGCGGCACACCGACGCTGCCGCCGACCTCGAGGCCCAGCGATTGGCTGATGACGGAGAAGGCGCCCCCGGCGCCTATGCGGATGTTGGTGGTGATGGACGATAGGGACAGGCCCGTGCATGCGGTGATGCCGAAGGAGAGGAGGATGATGACGAAGGCCCCGAGCAGCCCTGCGTTGCCCACCACCCAGCCGGTCCTCAGGTACATGATGACCCCGAGAATGGTCAACAGCGTGGGGGTGAAGACTCCACCGAACGTGCCGAACAGCTTGCGCCGGTCCTCGGGGTCGGTCTTCTGCTCGACCTTCTCCTGAAGGGGCGCGTCACCGGCCGGGCGTTCGACTTCGTCTGCGTGTTCGTCGTTGCTGGTCATCGGTGCCCCGATCCGCCGCGCGATACCCGGCTGCCGGCGCCGGCGCCATGGCGGCTCTGCCGACCTCTTCGGCCATGCCCGCTCACTCACCTCGGGATGACCGTACGGCTCGAGTGGGCGAGCCCTGCCGGTAGCTGATCGGCCTCATCGGATGGATATGGCGCGGAGGGGCGGCTTCCCTATGCCTCGCTTTGAGCGACGGGGATCGGCTGGCCGTTCTCCGACGCCCGCAGCTCGGCGATGGCCTGGGCGTACTCGTCGCCCGTGGGCCCGAACTCCCGCACGAAGAACCGCAGGAACTCACTGGTCAGCTCGGGGTCGAAACCCTTGCCGCCGCTCTGCTCGACGATCCTGAGTCCATCGGTGATGGGCATGGCCTTGCGGTAGGGGCGGGTCGTGGTACAGGCGTCGAACACGTCGGTAATGGCGGTGATGCGAGCGATGAGAGGAATGTCATCACCCTCGAGGCACAGAGGGTAGCCGCTTCCGTCCCAGCGCTCGTGGTGGGCGGAGACGAGGGAGCCCTCATCGGGGAAGGTGCCCAGGGGGTCGATGATCTCCAGGCCGATCTGAGGATGGAACTTCATGGTCTCGTACTCGGCCTCGGTTAGCGGGCCCTTCTTGTTGAGGATGGCGTCACCGATGCCTATCTTGCCCACATCATGCAGCTCCCCCACGCTGGTGATGGCATCCAGAATGGCCTGGGAGGCTCCGACGAACTCGCCGAACCGGCGGGCCAGGAAGGCCACGTTCACGCAGTGCTGGAGGGTATAGCAGTCGCGGGCCTCCAGAGCCACCATGAGGGCGTGCTTGCTCCGGCGGAGCACCTCCCGCAGCTCGCGTCTCTCGGCCTCCAGCCGGTGGCGCTCGGCGGCCCTGAGGGCCACGTTGACGACCACATCGAGATCGAAGGGCTTCTGGATGTAGTCGAAGGCGCCCATTCGCATGCACTCCACGGCCACGTTGACTTCGGCGGCCGAGGTGATGATGACCACCTCCGGACCGATGGCCGTGCGGCGGGCGTGGGCCAGCACGTCGCGGCCATCGCTTCCGGGCATGCGTAGGTCGGTGATGACCACATCGAAGGTGGTCCGGTCGAGCAGACCCATGGCGTCGGCCCCGCTGTTGCATGGAACAGCGTAGAACCCCGCCATCCCCAGTCCCTCGGCCAGGAGGTTGGCGGTAAGGGGCTCGTCGTCGACGACGAGCACTTCGTACTGGCGACCCTGAGTGGTCGGCGCGGGGCGCATCCGGGTGCTCGCCCGACTTACGGCTCCGGTGATTGCTTCCGATGGGCCCTTGGACAAATCAAAGCCTCCAGCCACACCCGATAGATACCCTTCCACAACTGGGGGCCCGATCCTGCCCCCTACTGTACGTACGGAGGGGGAGCGACGCCAGCCGCTCCCCCTTCGCGCTTACATGCCGTGCGTGATGCCTGGACCGAAGCCTACGCGGCCTCCTCCAAGTTCTCTCCCTCTTCCTCCTGCAGCGCGCCGCGCTTGGACCACCAGACGGCGAGTCCAAGGAGACCGATTGCCACGAGTGACACGAGCAGGCTCGCGGCATCGCTGGGGGTGTGAACGAGGACCGGGGCAAGGAGAATGGCCACCAGGTTCATGACCTTGATCAGCGGATTGAGGGCGGGGCCGGCGGTGTCCTTGAAGGGGTCGCCGACGGTGTCGCCGACCACACCGGCCTTGTGCTCCTCGGTGCCTTTCCCGCCGAACATACCGTCCTCGATCTTCTTCTTGGCGTTATCCCAAGCTCCACCGGAGTTGGACATGAACACCGCCAGGAGCTGCCCGACCAGAATGGCGCCGGCCAGGTAGGCTCCGAGAGCCGCGCCCGCAACGGGAGCCGTCTCCGTTACCCCATCGACGGTGATCGATACCGTACCATCCGTCCCGAACAGCGTGCCGCCGAGCAGGAAGGCGGTCAGGATCGGAGCGGCGACGGCGAGGATGCCGGGGCCGAGAAGCTCGCGCTGGGCCGTGGCGGTAACGATATCCACGCAGCGCTGGTACTCGGGCGGGTTCTCGCCCTCCATGATGCCGGGGATCTCCCGGAACTGGCGGCGGACCTCCTCGACGACCTGGTAGGCCGCCCGGGCCACGGCGTTGATGGCGAAGGCCGAGAACAGGAACGGCACCGCGCCGCCGATGAGGAACCCGACGAACACCATGGGATGGTTGACCTGGATGCCGATCTGGTCGAGTCCGACCTCGTCGACGAAGGACTTGAACAGTGACACGGCGGCGATGACCGCGGTGGCGATGGCGAAGCCCTTGGTGAGGGCTTTGGTCACATTGCCGACCTGGTCCAGGCGGGCCACGATGCGGCTGGCCTCGGGATCGCTCTCCACGTCCACGTCCTCGGCCATCTCGAACACGCCGTTGGCGTTATCGGCGATGGGCCCGTACGTGTCCATGGCGAGGATGTACCCCGTTGTGGTTAGGAGACCAAGTCCCATGAGCGCCACGCCATAGGAGCCGAGGGCCATGTCGCCGCCGAAAACGGCGAAGCTGAAGACGATGGCGCCGCCGATGGACAGGATGCTCCACACGGAGCTCTCCATGCCCACGGCGAGGCCCGACAGGATGACCGTGGCCGGACCCGTGCGCGCGCTTCGGGCGATCTCGGTAACGGGCGCCTCATCGGTATGGGTGTAGTAGTTGGTCAGCTTGGCGATAATGACCGCCAGGCCGATACCGGAGATCGTCGCGATACCGAAGCGCCAGTCGACCTTCATGCCCTCATCACCGGGTACCCGCATCATGAGGACGGTGGCGATGGCGGTACCGATGACGGCGGCGATGGCCGAGTAGTTGAAGCCCAGATCGATGGGCTTCATGGGGTCCATGTCCTTGTCTTTGTCGTCGCCCTTGACCATCAGAACACCGATGATCGAGGCCGCGACGCCGACGGCGCGAACGATGAGCGGATAGGTCCAGAGAGTGGAGCCCAGGTCCATGGCCACGCCGCCGCCGGCCGCCTGGGCAGCTCGCTCGGCGAAGGCGCCGAGCAGGATGGCGGCTACCAAAGTGACCTCATAGGACTCGAACACATCGGCGGCCATGCCGGCGCAGTCGCCCACATTGTCGCCCACGTTGTCGGCGATGGTGGCGGCGTTCCGGGGATCATCCTCGGGGATGCCCGCCTCCACCTTGCCGACCAGGTCCGCGCCCACATCGGCGGCCTTGGTGTAGATGCCACCACCGACACGCATGAAGAGAGCGATCAAGCTGCCGCCGAAGCCGAAGCCGACGAGAACCTGGATCGCGTACTCCTGCCACAGGGAGAACACCAAGCAAGCGCCCAGCAGTCCGAGGCCCACGGTGAAGACGCCGGAGATGGCGCCCGCGCGGAAGGCTAGCTCCAGGGCACGCTTGAAGCTCTTGAGCGCCGCGGCGGCCACACGCAGGTTGGCATAGACGGCCAGGTTCATCCCGACGAATCCCGCCGCGAAGGACGCGCAAGATCCTAGGACGAAGGCCAGGCCGACCCCGAAGGCCGCCCACTTGTTCTCCTTAATCGGTAGATAGAGGATGAGCAAGAGGACGAACAGGCCTACCACGAACATCCACAGCAGCTTGAGCTGGCGGAACAGGTACGCCTTCGCGCCCACCATGATCGCGTCGTTCACCTTGATCATGCCCGGAGTGCCTCGGTCAGCTTCACGGATCTGCCTGATGAGGTACCAACCGAACCCCAAGGAACCGAGCGCCGCGAGGAACGTGATGATGATCGCCAGCCACTCGGTGGGACCGAAATCGGCGAGAACTAGGTTCATCTCCGATACCGAGTCATGCTGTCCAACCGCCATCAGGTTCACTGCGAGCTGTGTACCGAAACCCATAGCTCTAGTGACTCCCTTCGACGTGGGCCGGCTTCGGCCGGCCTAACGCAAAACAAGCCGCGCCAGAGGCGCGGTATACAGGCCGAGGCCCAGGCCTCAGCTTACTCCCGCAAGAAGCGTTCCGCGGCTCCAGAGCAACCCTAGCCCGAAGAGCCCGAGCAGCAGGCAGTAGATGCCGAATATCCACAGTCCGCGCCGCTGCACCGCTTTCACCGTGATCCAGATCGCCGCCAGGCCGCTGAAGAGCGCCACGGCGGCTCCGACTAGCGACTGGCTGAGAAGCGCCGGATCAATGCCCTCCTGGGCCGCCTCCAAGCCCTCATAGCAGGCCGCGCCGAACACCGCGGGGATCATGAGCAGAAAGGCGAACTTCACCGCGAAGCCCCGCTCCAACCCCAGCAGGATGCCGGCGATGATGCACGAGCCCGAGCGCGAGATGCCGGGCAGGATCGCGATCCCCTGGCCGATGCCGATCCCGATGGCCTGGCCCGATCTCGTATCGGCCTCCTCCGTGCCATCCCCGGCCTCACGTTTCCGCTCCAGCCGATCGGTCACGATGAGCATGGTGCCGGTTAGGAGGAGGCACGAGGCGGCGATCACAGGCATCTGGACCAGCTGGTCCTTGACACTACGCAGCGCGACGGCGATCGCGACCGTTGGCAGGCTTCCCACGGCGAGAAGCGTTGCCAGCCGTGCCCATGGATCCTCCCTGAAAAGGCGCCTACCTTCTCCCGAGGCGGCACCCCTCAGCATTCGGCCCACGCCCCCGAGCACCTTCCCCACGTCCTTGGCGTAGAAGACAAGCGCGGAGACGAGGGTCCCCAAGTGCACTGCCACATCGAAGAACAGGGGGGGGCTGGCTTGGCCCCAGAGGGCTGGGAATAGCACCAGGTGCCCCGTGCTGGACACGGGGATGAACTCGGTCAGTCCCTGCAAGAGGCCGAGGGCCACGACCTGTAGCCAGCTCAAAATCGGGTCACCGCTACCGACGGGAAGATGAAACCGCCTAAATCTAGCACAGGGCCTCGGCCAGCGCAACCGACCCTTGCCCCGGGGCTCCGTGCGAGCTAAACTATACTCGGTGTCATGGTAGTGGGGCTCCTGCGCCCCCAAGGTCGAGATCGACGCCCCGCTAAGACGGTGGCGCTAGATTTGCGATGCGTGTGTGCCGCTGCCCGTTGCGCGCGAGCGGTTGACAAGGGGAAACCGAGAATGGACAGCCAGGGCGCGACGGAGACTGTGGATCCCAGCGGGACTAGGGCCGATGCGAGACTGCGCGAGATCGGACTCGACATCACCGCATTGCCCACCATGTCCAACGTGGTGGCGAAAGTGCTATCCCTGACGGGATCGGACAAGGCCAGTGCGAGCGATGTGGCCGCTTGGATCTCGCAGGACCCCGCCCTTTCGGCACGAATCCTCCGCATCGTCAACTCGGCCTTCTACGGCTTGAGGGCCACGGTGGCCACGGTCCAGCGAGCCGTGGTTATCCTCGGCTTCAGTCGCGTGCGTGGGATGGTCCTGGGCGCGGCCGCCGCCGAGAGTCTGCGCGGACTAGCGCCCCAAGCCCCCTCCTTCACTCTCAGGGACTTCTGGTACCACAGCGCAGCCACCGCCGACCTGGCGAGCGGGCTCTGTCGCCGGGCCTTCCCCGATTCCGTCGACGAGGCGTTTACCGCGGGCCTTCTCCACGACATAGGTGCGCTGCTGCTTGCCGTGCATGCGGGGGATGCCTTCGAGGAGTGCATCCACGCCGCCCGCTCTACGGGCCGGCCTTTGGAGGAAGTCGAGCGGGAGCGCTTAGGGCTGGACCATGGGGAAGTCGGCGCCCAGGCCGCGAAGCGCTGGAACCTGCCACCATCGCTGGAGGCGGCCATCCGTTTCCACGATCATCCCTCGGAGGCCGGCGAGTCCGGAATCCTCGCTGCCGTGACGCGAGTCGCCGAGGTCATGGCGCTACGGGATCACCCCGATGCCTGGGAGTACGGTGGCGAGGCGCCGGAGATCGATCCGGCCCTGTGGGAGCGTCTACGGGAGGCATCCCATGCCAGCGGGGCCCTCAAGCCCGCCATCCTGGCGGCCGAGCTCGGCAACCGCAGTGACAGCGTTCGGGGCCTCGCCCACGCCCTGATGGTGGCGTAAACGCGGCCCCGTGATCGACTGTTTGCTGGGCGCTGCTCTTCGCGGCTACTTAGTAGTCCCTCGCTTGCGCTTGATAAGGGCACCCAGAGCCGCCGCGCCGCCTATGAGCGCGAAGGCCGGCAACCCGGGAACCTGGTTCGACTGGGCGATATAGCCGTACGGCAACCAGCCATAGTCGGGGTATAGATCGTCACCAGCAACGCCCGGATCGCGTCCACCGATGTCGTTCCAGTAGTACCCCTCGGGCACGCCGTAGTAGTTGAGCTGGAGGGCGTTCTCCCAGTTGACGGTCTCGGGCTGTGGGCCGAAGGGGCTCAGGTTGTTGGGCTCGATGGGATCGGTGGAGTCGGGGTTAAAGGGCTGGCTGCTCGGGCCCCAGCGCGTGTAGTCCCACGGCTCCCCGCTCGACCAGCTCCAGCCTTGAGAGGGATCGGTAAGGGTCGTGTCGGTAGGCTGATAACCGCCCAGCCACGCGACGATGGAGACGGTATCCCACTCATCGATACGGTTGACCTTGATGGGGTCGAAGTTGCCCGATCCATCGCGCACGATGGTATCGACCCAGCTCGTAACCCAGTCCTGCTCGGCCTGGCTCGTGAATGAAGCCAGCTCCCAGTCGTCGCCGAACCGGAGCTTCACATCCGCCGCCGCGTCATCCCAGGTGATCTCCTCGCCCCACGTCTTGCTGTACTCGCTGTAGCTGAAGCTCACCCAGGCGTACTGGCGCAGGTTGTACTGCTCGCTGACTTGCACGTAGGCATCCCAGTAGTCGTAGTCGATGGTCGCCCCGGCGGGGACTGCGGCAACCAACGCGGCGGACACCAGTAACGCCACGTTGAACGTTCGTCTACTCATAGGAATTCCCACCTCCGATGGGTTCGTGGGACGGGCAGCCGCTCCGGGTTGAGCGTGGCGCCGCCAGTCCGGGTCTGGTGGGTCGGGATGTTGCGTCCCACATACACCCATTCCGATATTAGTATAGCGCCTCGGGCGGAGATGGCCAAGGCGGGCGGCGCCGCGCCGGTGCGGCCAGCCGCCGGGCTAGTCGCGCATCTGGCGGGCCCGGAGGGCGTTCTGGGCCGCGTAGCCCTCCTGATCGTTGTCGAAGAAGCACCAGACGTCCTTGCCCTGCCTTGCCCAAGTGGAGAAAGCTCCGAGCCAGCCAGCCAGGGTCTCGTCGTCGTAGCTGCCCTGATAGGGTTCTCCGGGCCCGTGGAGCCGCACGTACACAAGGTCCGAGGTAACCTGGCGGGGCGATTGCTGGTCGCCGATGTCGAAGATGCAGAAGGCGTAGCCGTGGCGGGCGAGGATGTCGTAGATCGCGTCATCGTGCCAACTGGGGTCTCGGAACTCGAAGGTGTACTTGTGGCCATCGGGCAGCGTCTGGCAGAACGCCTCGAGGCGCTCGGGATCGGCCCCCCAATTCGGGGGACACTGGAACAGTATGGGACCCAGCTTCTCCTCCAGCACCGAGACGCGCTCCAGGAACCGAGTGACGGGCTCTTCGGGGTCCTTGAGCTTCTTCATATGGGTGATGTACCGGCTCGCCTTGACGGCGAACCGGAAGCCGTCGGGGGTGCCGTCGCGCCACTCGGCGAGGGTGGCTTCCGAGGGCAGGTTGTAGAAGGAGTTGTTGACCTCGACGCAGCCCAGATGAGCGGCGTAGTGCTCTAGCCAGCCTGTCTTGGGTAGCTCCTCGGGGTAGAAGCTCCCTCGCCAGTGGTCGTACTGCCAGCCTGACGTGCCGATGCGAATGTGGCCCGTGCCTGTCACCGTGGGTCAGCTCCCCTTGCGTCCCCAAGGATAGGACACGTCACTGCGGCCGGCAAACGCGTGGCTGCGACGGGCCGCACCGAGCTTGCCTCCCTCGTCCCTTAGCACCTACCCCGGAACCTCAGCCATGCCGTGGGGCTCGATCACTACGCCGCGAATCGTGACGGGATCATCGGTGGCATTGAGCACCACGTACCCGTCCTGGGTCTCGGTCCAGTAGACCCCGTCGCGCCCGCCGTCGGGCCAATCGACGGATGGAGCACCCGCACCGAGCCGGCCCTCGAGCACCTCGAGGATCGCCAGGCCCAGAGCGTCGGCGGCTTGCCCCACTGATGTGGGCAGCAGGATGGTGGCACCCTCACCCACACGCCGCAAGCACTCCCCGGCGACCAGGTCGATGTCCAGCTCCGAGCGGATCGCTGGCGACGCCACAGGCTCATCCTCGGCGCCCATGGAGTGCATCTCGACCCAGCGGACGGCGGCACCGAGATGGCGGCCATCGGTCATGCCGTGCTCGGATGGCCGCCACGTCTTGACCTCCCAGCTCACCTCGGCGACGGGCTGGCCCTCCAGGATCTCGGCGGGCACGTCGAAGCGGTAGACCTTGGGATCGCCCTCATCCAGAGCGCCCACCCGGTGGCCGTTCACGTAGACCGGGTTCTCGGCATCCAGGCTGTGCTCGGAGAGGTACAGGTCCATGAGCAGTACGGCATCGCGGGTCGGGTCGATGGGCAGCAGCACCGACGCTTGGGCGCCGCTCCAACGCTTGGTCGCGCCCTCGATCTCGGGCCACATGGGCCCCGTCTCTCGGTTCCACCATGACCCCGCCAGGTTGCCCAGATCGGTGGCGCCACCCACATCGACGGCGACGCGGCTCGGAAGCTCTCCCACGGGCGCATGGCTCGTCAGCGCGAGGCCGGGCGGCACATCGGCGAACAGGTCCCCGGGGCCTTCGCCCTCGGGGGTGACCAAGGGCAGCTCGCCCTCAGGCGCGGCGGCGACGAGAACCCCGCCCGACTCCACCCACTCACGGAGGGCGTCTAGCTCGTGGGCCTCTGCGTGGGGCGCCTGGCCGACGACCACGACCCTCATGCTGCCGAGATCGGGATCGCTCACACTCAGGTGGTCGACCATCTCGAAGTCCACATAGTCCCGGACCCTGGCCGCCAGGTCGTAGAAGCCGCCCACCGAGGCCAGGTCCAGCGCCCAAGTGGTCTTCGGCACGTACAGGCCCGCGTGCACGATGGGCTCGCGTCGCTCCAGGAGCGGGGCGTACTGCCGGAAGTTGGTCACGGAGTCCGCCGTGCCCAGCACATTGGGGCTGTAGTAGTGGAGCTGCCGGGCGCCCGAGGCCGACGCGTTGTATATCCTCGCGATGACGCCGTAGGCATCCACGGTGCTCGCGGGCTCGAACCCGCAGAAGGTGCCGAAGGCCTTGGTCGCCGTGGCCACCTCGCGCGTGACGACGTAGTTGCGGGCATAGTTGCTGCCCTCGTTGGTGATGCGGATCCCCGCGCCGTACTCGGCGATGGCCTCGGCCTGGGCCGTGAAGTCCGCCCCGAGCTGGGGGTTCTCGTCGCCGCCCGTGCAGAGGTAGATGGGTGTGTCGGGGAAGTGCTTGCGGGTCAGCTCAACCCACAGGACCGACCACTCGGTCATGGAGTCGATGTACCAGTGGGTGAAGTCCACCCGGGCTCGGGGCGACGGGGCGTCGCCGGGCAGGAAGGTCCGCACGTCGTCGAAGCCGGCGTACTCCGTGCCCCATGCCGCGTTGAGGCCGCCGATGTCGCCGTACTTGGCCTCCATGGTCGCCTGGAAGTCGGCGATGGCGTACTCGTCGCCGGCCCAGTAGCCCATGTGGTTGTGGTAGGGACCGGGGATGTCCATGGTCCATCCGCCCTGGGGACCGGCGGGATATATGGACTCGCCGTAGATCCCCGTGACGCCCAGGAGTACCGACTCCAGCACGCCGCTATCCCGGTACCGCTCGGCGAAGGCCCCCAGGAAGCGATCGACCCAGTACGGCATCGCAGGGTTCCATAGGGATTCCACCTTGGACGGCTCGCCATGCTCCAGGCAGACGTAGGGGTGGGCCATGTCCGAGCTCCGGAACCACTCGGGGTTAGCGTAGGCGGGGCCGGCGATGAGGAAGGGCACCCAGTTCAGGCCCGTGCTCTGGAGCACATCCACTTGCTGGTCCCAGCGGCTCCAGTCCCAATCGCCCCGGCCAGCGTCCTCCACCGTCTGCCAGGTCACGTACGACTCGATGCTGGTCACGCCCAGGGCTCGGTAGAGCACGGCCTGGCCGGGCCCTGCGTCATTGCCGAAGGTCAGCTCCATATCCTCGCCGATGCGGGTGGCGAACTCGTCGAACCGGCTCGTGTCGGCGCCACCCTCCACGTACCCCTCGGGCTCGGAAGCGTAGACGCTGATGCGCCGGACGGCGAGATCGCTGATGGACAGGCGGAGATCGGTGCCATGGTTCTCCCGGTCGGTGAGGGCGGCGTCGGGCAGCTTGACGATGGCCGATTCCCACTCCCCCGATCCGAGCATCACGATGGTCTCGACGGCCCGGTAGTAGGGGGATGCGTCGGCTCGGTCGTAGTCAAAGTGGATCAGGCCCAGATGGGAATCGAAGAACTCGACCTCGACCCAGATGTCCGCGGGCCGCTCGGCCATCCGCTCGTGATCGATATCGACGTACAGGTAGCTGGAGTCGGGGCCGACTCTCATGCACTCACTGCCGGCCACCTCGTCGGGCACCAGGGTGCCGTCGCCCGCGCTGGGCACTCGCAGCCCGTCGGCGCCGCCGCCGGGGGCGAGCTCGATCCAGAGTCCGTCCCCTGGCTGGCCAACTGCGAGGAGCATGGCGAGGATGATGGTCATGGGCGCACCTCCGGGTACCTGACGGACTTCCGGGCGGGCGCGCCGAGCACCTACCCCAAGGCCTCCTCGCTCCGTCCGGCGAACAGCGCTCCATTCAGCGCGAAGGAGACCGCACGCCCATGACACGCCTCCGCCCGCTCTGCCTCGTCTCCGTCATCCTATCCCTGGGGGTATCCACTGCCATGGCCCAGTCGAGCCTGCGTGACCAGATCCTGCCCCGCTCGGAGTGCTTCTTCGGGCTGCACTTCGACCTACACCCGGGCGCCACCGACACCGTTCTGGGGAAGGAGGCCTCCGCCGAGAACATCCGGGCCCTGCTGGCGCGGACCGACCCCGACTTCGTCCAGTACGACTGCAAAGGCCATGCCGGCTATACCGGCTACCCCACCGAGGTGGGCTGGTCGTCACCGGGGATCGTACGCGACGCCCTGCCCGTCTGGCGCCAGGTCACGCGGGAGTTTGGCACCGGACTGTACATTCACTACTCGGGCGTGTGGGACAGTGTTGCCGTTCAGCATCACCCGGGCTGGGCGGTGGTGGGACCCGATGGCACGGTGGACACGAACCATACCAGCCTGTTCGGGCCGTACGTGGACGAGCTGCTGATCCCCCAGGTCAAGGAGGTCA
>WJIW01000384.1 GCA_014730065.1 Armatimonadia bacterium
CCCGCAGTCCATGACGGGCGCGCCCGCCATGGCTGCCTGGGCCGCGGCCGTGCCGGCCGCCTCGCCCATGGCCATGCAGGTGGGTGTCAGGCGGGTCGAGGCATGGCCTTCGTGGGTGGCGGAGATGCAGCGGCCGGCGACCAGCAGGTTGGCCATGCCCTGGGGGACCAGGCAGCGGAATGGGACATCGTACGGCTCCTTGGGCGGACCCGAGAAGACCATGCCCTTACCCGTGGGACTGTGGATGTCGATGGGGTAGGCGCTGCGAGCCACGGCATCGGCGAAGCGCCGCCCCTCCATGGCGTCCTCGGCAGACAGCGTGTACTCCCCGAGTACCCGTCGAGTCTCCCGCACCCCTACCTGTGTTGGGAGAGCGTCCAGATGGCAGTCGGCGAAACCGGGGACCTGCGACCGCACGAAGTCCACCAGGGTCCGCGCTTGCCGCCGGCCCTCGACCTCAGCGGCAGACAGGTCCGCGGGATCGGTGCCGTCCCGCCCCTGGATCCGAGACGTATTCATGTAGACCTGACCGGGGCGCGTGCCCGCGAAGAACAGCAGCCTGTCCCTGGGGATGGGCAAGTCGGCCTCGGCCCAGATCGTGAAGAACCCCGAGACGCCAGTGACTGGACGGTGTCCCACCAAGGTGGCGTCGTGGAACTCACCGGGGTTCTCGTCGATGTACCGCTCGATGGGCGTCCAGTCCACGCCCCCCAAGCGGAAGCAAAGGCTCATGGGCTGCACGTCTTGGCCGGTGACATCGGCCTGCATGGCCAGGCCGGCCGCGTGGCAGAGGGCCGCATCGCCCGTCGCATCAACGAAGACTCTCCCTCGCAGCAACCGCTCGCCGCCGGCAGTCATCACGGCGAGGCCGGTGATCCGGTCACCGGTACGGTCGGCCCCGACGACCCGGCCGTGGTACAGGACCGAGCACCCGGCCTGGGCGAGCATCTCATCGGCCAGAATGCGAAGGTGGTCGGGGTCGAAGGGGGTCAGGGAATACACGAAGCCGATGGTGTCCCGCAGATGGCCCGGTGAGGCACCGCGCTCCACCAGAGCTCCGACTATCTCCTGGGCGATGCCGTGCACGACCCGCTCGCCGGTCCGGTCATGGAAGGTCATCCAGGGGTTGACCAAGGCAGCGGTGGACATGCCACCCACGAACCCGTGGCGCTCGATGAGCAGGACCCGAGCGCCTCGGCGGCTGGCCGAGATGGCGGCGGCGAGGCCCGCGGGCCCGCCACCGGCGATGACCACATCGAATGAGGAGGTATCGGCGCCCATCAACGTCCCGTCCCAGATACGGTGCCTCCCCGAGTGTGAGGCCGAAGTAGGCGGTTTCGGCTGGCGGGAGACGGCTCCCTCCGCCGTGGCGGGCGATTTCCGAGGCGGGGCAGCCCGCGGTCGCTCATGTTACGGGTGGCGGGCCGACCGGGTAGGGCTGGGCCTCCGTGCCCAGCGGCCAGAGATGGAACCCCCTGTAGTCCCCCTTGGGAAGGGGGACGGGGCGCACTCGTCCCCCCGCATGTCGCGGGGGGACCACAGGGGGGTCCACCGTAGTGGGCTGGGCTTGAAGGGGCACGGGTGACTCTGCGAGCTTCGTCCCAGGTGCGGGCGTAGCGTGGCGAAGCCCCATCGCAGCCAGCCCTCACCTGGCCTCTCCCATCGCCGCTGGCGACGGGAGAGGGAAGAGAGATGGAACCCCCTGTAGTCCCCCTTGGGAAGGGGGACGGGACGCTCTCGTCCCCCCGCACGTCGCGGGGGGACCACAGGGGGGTCCACGTGTGGGTTTCTCGGCACTGTCGTCCGCGGCGGACACGGAGGCGGTCAGCGGGAACCCCCTGTAGTCCCCCTTGGTAAGGGGGACGAGGTGCTCTCACCTATCCCCCCACAAGCCTCAGCACACTCCACGATGCCGGAGGCAGGGTCGCCTTCAATAGGCCATCCTCCATGGCGGCGCCCGAATGGGTCTGCGGCGTCACCGCGTTGGGGTTGTCCCTGGTGTTCACCGCCTTCAGGTCGTCGTGACGGACGACGGTCCACTCGCCGGGCTTGAGATCCCCGAAGCCCCGCAGCTCCACCTCGATGTCGAGGGGGTTCTCCAGGTCCCGGTTCAGGGCGAAGAGAGCAATGCCATCGAACTGGGCCACGGCCGCGAGCTTCAGGACGGGTACGCCCTCCCGGTCCTTGGCATCGTAGCGCGGGGAATCGACCACCGACCGAAGCACCTTGCCCCGGCCGTTCGCCGAGGTCAGGGCGAAGGGGTGGAAGATGGTCTGTCGCCACGCCGGGCCGCCGCCCTCGGTCATGATGGCGCCGATGACGTTGACCACCTGAGCTAGGCAGGCGATCTTCACCCGGTCGGCGTGGTTCAGCAACGAGATGAGCATCCCGCCTACGCAGAGGGCGTCTTCGGCAGTGTAGGCGTCCTCGAGCTGGTTGGGCGCGATGGACCAGGGCTCGTGGGGGGGCGCCGAGTGGGAGTGGTACCACACGTTCCACTCATCGAAGGAGAGCATGATCCGCTTGCGCGACTTCCGCCTCGCCGCCACGGCGTCACAGCAGGCGGTCGTCTCCTCGATGAACTCGTCCATGCCGTCGGGCATGGCGAGGAAGTTAGGTGTGTCGTTGTCGGCGTTGCTGAGGTAGGTATGGATCGATAGGTACTCCACGTGGTCGAAGGTGTGATCCAGCACCTCCAGCTCCCAGTCGCCGAAGGTGTTGATGAAGCGGCCCGAGGAGCCGCAGGCCGCCAGCTCGATACCCGGATCGACCCACTTCATGAGCTTGGCCGCTTCACAGGCGACCCGGCCGTACTCCCGACCCGTTTTGTGGCCCATCTGCCAGGGGCCGTCCATCTCGTTACCCAGGCACCAGAGCTTGATCCCGTGGGGCTCGGCGAAGCCGTGCTCTTTGCGGAGGTCGCTGAGGGTGGAGCCGCCGCCATGGTTGCAGTACTCGACGAGGGATCGGGCCGCATCGGGGCCCCGGGTGCCCAGGTTCACGGCGAGGAACGGAGCGGCGCCCACCTTGTCGCACCACTGGACGAATTCGTTGGTGCCGA
>WJIW01000043.1 GCA_014730065.1 Armatimonadia bacterium
GCAGCATCCAGTTCGGGTCGGTATGGGGCGTCAGCGCTTCGCTCGTCTCCGCGTAGAAGCTGACCTTCCAGCGGTCCACCGCCACCTTGCAGCTGACGATGTCGTTGCGGCCGCTGTCGTTGGTGTAGTGCAGCCCGCCGTAGCCGGGGTAGTCGCGATGGGTGGTATCGCCGATGGTGTCGCGATACTCGACGGCGATGCCGTCCCAGTCGGAGAACTCACCGTCGATCTCGATGGCGTGGAAGCCGCGCATCTCGGGGATGGGCCGAACCCCCTTGTACCGCCGGATGTTCTGGGCCATCTGCATGTAGTAGTTGTCGGTGTAGCCGCCCTTCATGGGCTGGACGCACCGGTTGAACTCGGAGTTGTACTGGTCCACGAAGTAGTAGTTGCTGGCCCGGCGCATGAACGGCACCGTCTGGCCCTCGGCCGGGTGGTACTTGCCTGCGGTCCACTCGTTCCAGTCGTTGATGTAGACGAACTGGGGATCGGCCGGGAGTGCCTCGTCCCACCGCTCCTGGAAGTAGATTCCGTAGCCTTCGGGGTTCTCCACCGTCTTCCCAAGCCAAGGAACGTACGTGGGCACGGGAAGGTCGTACTCGTTCAGCTCGGGCTCGCCGTTGGCCCGGGTCCAGCACTTGCCGACCAGGCTCATCGGGTGCTGAGCGGGGGTGACGGCTGCCTCCTCCGGCTGGCCCTCGTGGGTCGAGACCAGGTCCATCGGATCCATCTCCTGCACCGGCGGATGGGCCAGATCGTACCCGAAGCTCCAGTTGTCCTCGGTGCCCACGAACCGCTCCCCGGCCCACTCGTAATACCCCCACCACATGGTGCGCATGGTGAAGAAGTCCTTCACCTCTTGGGTGTAATCGGTATAGAACTCCTCGGCATAGTCGGGGTCGCCGTAGTGGGGATGGTCGGGGTCGGTGGCGGCGGCGGGAGCGTAGTTCGGGTTGGGGTTCTGGGGAGCCGCGGCGGTGGCGTCGACGGTGGGATTGCCATTCACCAGGATCAGCGGCTTCCCGTCCCAGTGGAACCAAAGATCGCGGTACTTCCCCTCCTTGTACACGTTCTCGTAGAGGTCCTGGACCACGGTGATGGCCGGGCCGTTGAAGCTCCAGAAGCAGAACTCAGGGGTCTTGTTCCCCTCGGCACGCATCTGCTCCATGACGGGAAAGACCACCGACCACTCATCCCAGTAGCGGACGGCGTTGGTCACGTCCATGACCAGCACGTCCACACCGGCGTCGGCGAGCATGGACATGTCACGCCGGATGACCCATTCGTCTTTCGAGAGGAAGTAGCCCATCTCGGACTCGCCCCAGTGATAGGATGGGGCCGTCCACAGGGGATGCTGACCATCCAGCCGGGCCTCCGGGTCCTCGGCCAGGATCTTGCTCACATCGGCCATGAAGGGACTGGGCCGCTCGGCATGGCTGTCGCTGTGCCAGGTGATGTAGAAGATGCCGACCACCCGCCGCTGGTCGTGCTTGACGGGGCCAACCTCATCGATGAGCGGCATCTCCCGTCCCAGGGCATCGGTGGCGACCCAGGTGTCTGGCATGATGTCCCGGTACTCGCCGGGGTCGGCAGCGGCGAGGTGGGTGCAAAGCACCATGGCGAAGCAGGAGAGAGCAATGCGGGGCATGGGGCGCTCCTTCGGCTTGAGGTTACGCAGGGTTCTCGCCGGCCTATCGCCAACCCTCCGTGGAGCGAGCCGCTCCGAGGTGACTTCCGACGAGGAGAGTGGCGGCCCGGAGATCGCGGCGTTGGCCGGCGCTGGCGAGGCCCGAAGGTGATACCCGAGTGGTTTTTTCCATCCGCCGTTAGAAGAATGCAGGTCTGGTACGGGTCATCGTGGAATTCTGTAGTGTACCACATTGATGGGCCGGGGCCAACCGCTGCAGCAACAGCCCATTATCGATAATGACACTGCGGGTGGCCGCCGAGCACCACCGGAAAGGAGGCATCGGCTTCTCAGAGATTCTCTCCATGTCGAGGCTAGCGCGCCGCACACGCGTCCGCACCAACGGCCCGACGCACCCTGATTGCTGCGATGGGCCGAGGTAACAGCGTAGGAGCGACCCGCGTGTGGGCAAGCGAGACGCCCCGACGCGACTTGTCGATCTTGCCTGGGAAAGGACTCGATCGCATGCTATCACGGAGAAATTCCGCATTCACACTCATAGAGCTCCTCGTCGTGATCGCCATTATCGCGATCCTAGCCGCCATCCTGTTCCCCGTATTCGCCAAGGCGCGCGAGAAGGCGCGCATGACCTCCTGCCTCTCCAACATGCGCCAGCTCGGCACGGCGCAGCAGCAGTACTGCCAGGATTACGATGAGAAGTACCCACCTAACCGCACCCGCGATGTCAACGACAACCAGGTAGGCACGTGGCGCACCAGCGTCTACCCGTATACCAAGAACTGGCAGATCTGGTTCTGCCCGAGCAATGCCTGTGCCGGCGGGAACGCCGAGGAAGGGCGACTCGCGGGCGGTTCCCCCTACGACAGCCATCTTAACTTCCACTACTTCTACCAGGGCAACGTCTTCACCGATGCCGGCACCGCCATGGCGAGCATCGACAAGCCCGCCCAGCAGATCTGCGTCCAGGAGGGCTATGGCTGCTTCCCCGACCTCGGAACCTGGTGCAACACCTGGGCCCGGTGGACGCCCCATCCGGCCGGAGGCAAGAACAACACCTTCTGCGATGGGCATGCCAAGTTTATCAAGAACGCGATGCTCACAACCCCTGTCAACATGATCATCGCTTCCGACCCGCCGCGTGATGCGAAAGATTACACGTGCAATGACAACTGGGAGTACCCCGAGTAGAACTCCCTACATCGGGATCGTGCGTACATCAGTGCCGACTGGAAGGATGAAAGCAGTGTCGACATTCAGAGGGCTCCTCGTGTTGGTTTCCATCGCTGCGCTTCTCTCGACCTTCGCCATGGGCTGTGGTAAGCAAACGTCCGAAGAGCCCGGGCCGCGTACCACCGACCCCACGATGACGCCGCCGCCGGGCAAGGGCATGCCCAAGGCGGAGGCTAAGGGGGGCGGAGGCGAAGAGACTCCCAAGGCCGCCGACACGGACGAGACGACCGAGTAGCCTGCTCCACCGGCCTGACGCATGTGAAACCGCCCCGCCTCTCGTCCGGCGGGGCGGTGCTTTGTACGGTGGAGCGATGTCCCTTGGGGCCCAGCCCGGCCCAGGCGACCCTACCCCGCCAGTCCCCGCCGCTCCATCGCCTCGACGAAGAGCGGCCGCAGCTCGTCGTAGGACTCATCCAGCGCCTGGACCACGACCTTGGTCGATGACACTACGCATAGGAAGCTGGTATCCCCAAGCCAGCGGGGGATCACATGCATGTGCAGATGGTCCGCCACCCCGGCGCCCCCAGCCTCGCCCAGGTTGTAGCCCACGTTGAAGCCCTGGGGGCCCGCCCATCTGCCCAGCACCTCCACCCCAACCCGCATCAGCTCCGACATTTCCGCCAGGGCCTCCGGCGGCAGCTCGGTGATGTCTCCCGTATGCTGGTAGGGGGGGATGAGCAGGTGACCATTGTTGTACGGATAGAGGTTCAGGCAGACGTAGGCGTGCCGGCCTCGGGCCAGAACGTGCCGCGCCCGGTCGCCCTCCTCGTCGCCACACGGGGGGATGCAGAAGGGACAGCCGCCGGCCTCCTTGGACCGGATGTACCCCATCCGCCACGGGGCCCACATCAACTCCATGCCATGGCTGGCCCGATCCTCGCTCAAGCCTTGTCCCCCGCCTTCCGCCACGGTGCCTGAGCGACTTCGTAGAAGTCCGTTCCCTCGGTGTCGTTGATGACGATGACGGGGAAATCCTCGACAACCAGCCGCCGAATGGCCTCGGTGCCCAGGTCCTCGTACGCCAGCACCTGGGCCTCCTTAATGCGCTTACCCAGCAGGGCGCCGGCTCCGCCGATGGCGGCCATGTAGACGAAGGGATGTCCCTTCATGGCCTCCTTGACCTTCGCCTCACGGTAGCCCTTGCCGATGGCGCCTCCAAGGCCCATCTCGATCAGGGGCGGGGTATAGGGGTCCATGCGATAGGCGGTAGTAGGCCCCGCCGACCCGATCGCCTCCCCATCCCGCGGAGGAGTGGGACCCACGTAGTAGATCACTTGCCGCTCGATGGGGATCGGCAGATCCTCACCTCGGTCGGCGGCCTCCAGGATCCGCTTGTGGGCGGCGTCTCGGGCGGTGTACAGAGTGCCGTTCAGAAGCAGGGCATCTCCGGCCCGGAGGTTACGAATGGTCTCCTCGGATTCGAAGGGTACCTGGATGCGCTTGGCGTGCTCTTGGCTGCTCATAGGGTGACCTCCCTTCGACGATTGGCGTGGCACTGGATGTTGACCGCTACCGGCAGGGCCGTGACGTGGCACGGGTAGACCTCGATGGGCGTCCAGAGGCACGTGACGGTACCTCCCAGACCCTGGGGCCCGACGCCGGTCTCGTTGCAGAGTACCAGCATCTCCTTCTCCAGCTCGGCAATCTGGGGGTCGGAGTTGAACTGGCCAATGGGCCGCATGATGGCCTTCTTGGCCAGGTAGGTGGACTTGTCGAAGGTGCCGCCGAGCCCGATGCCGGGCACCAGAGGCGGGCACGCGTTTGGCCCCGCGTTGGCCACGGTATCAACCACGAACCGTTTCACCCCCTCCACCCCGTCGGCGGGCTTGAGCATGGCCTGGCGGCTCATGTTCTCGCTGCCGCCGCCCTTGAGGGTGATGGCCAGCTCCAGCCTATCCCCGGGGACCACTTCATAGTGGATAACGGCGGGAGTGTTGTCGCCCGTGTTCTCCCGGTCGATGGGCGACTTCAGGATCGAGGCCCTCAGCAGCCCCTCGCCGTACCCCTGCCGGATCCCCTCGTTGATGGCCTCGGTCAGCGATCCGCCGATCACATGGCAATCCTGGCCCAGCTTGGCGAACACCACGCTGAAGCCGCAATCCTGGCAGTAGGGCAGAGCGGATCCCGTTGCCATCTCGGCGTTCTCCAGGAGGATCTCCAGGGCGTGCCTGCCCAAAGGCGATTCCTCTTCTCGATGAGCCTTCTGGAGCGCCTCCAGCATGTCGTCGCTCAGGGTCACTCCGGCGCTCTGGCACATCTCCGAGACGGCCTTGGTGATCTGGTCTACATGCACATCCCGCATGGCTGTCAGTCCTAACCCGCCGGCGCCGAAACGCCGGCGCGGCGCCCGGCCGGCACATGTGCGGCCCGAGCGCACGATGAGGATTCCTTCCGCGCTCCCATGGGCCAGACCTGTATCCCGTGCGCAGGGCCGCGCGAGGGGCGCGACGAAGCTCTGGCGGCGAGTGCCTCCCCCGAACCTGGAGCAGCCATGACCCGAGCCCCGCTAGGTCAGGCCAAACACCCCCAGCGCACGACGCCGCCCGCGCCGGACCCGCACGCTCGCCTCCGCATGGGGCTCGCCGTCGGCCTGGGGCTTATGCTGATCCCCGTTACCGCCCGATGGCTGGCGGAGATCGAATGGGTGCGGTACTCGGATAACGCCACGACC
>WJIW01000385.1 GCA_014730065.1 Armatimonadia bacterium
GCCCTATCGGAGCTGCACTACCAGTACCACGTGCTGGCCGAGTGGGACCTCACGCCCGGGAGCCTGGCCGATCTGGACGTGCTCATCGTCCCCTCCGTCGATCCGCACCTCTGGCCGAGCATGGTGCGGCCCCTTGAGGGGTGGGTGAGGGATGGCGGCACGCTTATCGTGAGTCAGCCGCCGAGCCTAGTGCTGCGCGACCTCCCGCCTGCCGGCCGGGGCTCGGTCATCCACACGGGACCCTGGGGCTTCGATTACTACCTGACCGACTTCGGCGAGAGGGACCCCGAGACGATGCCCTCGTCGGCGCGCGCGCGGCTGCGGGCGGCAGGGATCGTGGCCGATGGTCTCCCGCGCGAGTTGGAGGTCTCCGTGTTCCGCTCGCCGGGCTCGGACGCCGTGTTCGTGGACCTCGCCAGCCTGGGCGAGAACGAGGTGGTGCATCTGAGCCTGCGCGGCGTGGGTGACCTGGGTCCCGGCCTTCTCCGGAGCCCCGCCAGGCCCGGCGCTCGCGCGGTGCACGTCCGCGGAGTAGGTGATCGGACGCTGGTGGGACCCCTTCAGGTTACCGACTACGCGACCGTGAAGCTGATGCCGCGGGCGACAGCGGGACAGTAAGGGGCTGGTTGGCCATGCTGCATGCTCTTATGCTGGCGCTGAGCACCGTCGCCGGACCGATCGACGATACCGCCCCGCGCGTGCTGCTCGGGCCGGCGGAGCTGGAGCGGCTGGCACGCAACGCCGCGTCCACCGAGGAGCCCTTCGCGTCGGCGTGGGCCCACCTGCGCGCCGCGGCCGACGCCGCGCTGGAGGCGGAGCCGAGCGTCTACACCGGCGACAACTCCCTCGAGCTCCGCATGGCCACCTCCGCCACATCGAGCCGGGTGCGCGACCTATGCCTGGCCTATCACGTCACGGGAGACGAGCGCTACGCGGGACGGGCGGTGGAGCTGTTCTCGCCATGGGCCTGCGCCGATCCCCCGCCCGGCACCCAGCTCGTCAGCGACGAGTTCGCTGGGGGCGACCGGGCGGACACCATGGCGGGTCTCGGCCTGAATGTCGGCCTGGCGGCGACGGACATGGCCATCGCCTACTCCTTGGTGTGGCCCCATCTGGCGCCCGAGCTGCGAGCGGACGCCGAAGCCTGGCTCCGGGCCCTGGCGCCGGTCATCATCGAAGGGCATCGCGCCTGGATCGACAACGACTACTATGGCCACCAGGACTTCAACAACCATCTCACAGGCCACGATATGGGCCTGGCGGCCATCGGCTTCGCGGCGGGTGACCCCGGACTGGTGCGGCTTGCCCTGGACAGCCCGGACAACCCGAGGGACTGGAAAGAGATGCACGACGGAGCTATCCTCCTCGCCGACGCGCCCTTGGCGGACCAGCTATGGCACGGCGACCCCACCCTCACCAAGGGCGCCGCGCCACCCGTCACGGGCGAGATGTACGACCGCTACCGAATCGTGACCATCCGCGAGGGCCGAGGCTGCGGCCTGCCGTACGCCTTCTTCCACCAGCGTATGCTCACCCTCACAGCCGAGATGGCCCACCAAAACGGCATCGACCTCTACGGCTACACCGGGCCGCATGGCGAGGATCTGCGCCTGACGTTCCAGGCCTACGCGCCCTACCTGCTTCGAGGGGAGCCGGTGGTGCGGCGGGGCTACTACTCCGGTAACCGCATGCTCCCGAGGCAGGTCGCGCTATACGAGCTAGCCGCTCGACGGTACCCAGGCGAGGAGCTGATCGGGCGGGTACTCACCGAATGCGACCGAGTCGTGCATGACGACGAGCTTCTCGGGTGGGCGGCCGTCCTGCTGTATGGCGGTGAGTAGCCCAGCCGGGCTCGGCACCTTGTTAGTTCAGTCTAACTTGCGTACTCTGTTGGCAGCCATCTCCGTGGTGGCGTAGGCGAATGGAGGGGTTCAGCATGGCACGCTCTCGCATGGTTTTCGCGACGACTCTGGCGCTCTGCTGCTGCACGACCATGCTCCTGGCCCAGGAGCTTCCCATCAGGAACCCGGCCGATGAAGGGCGGGCGCCCATCGAAGCCAACATCTTGAACCTGCTCACACCCGAGCGGCTTCACGAGGCCATCGGCGGGGGCGAGGATGGCCTGGTGCTCGATCTCGGCGAGGTGACCGAGCTCGCCGACGGCACCGTCATCGACCCCGCCGCAGTGTACGGCATGGTCCATATGGGGCCTTACCCCTTTGAGGCCGCCGAGGCCGAGTTCGCCTACAAGCGGTTCCACGACGACGCCGAGGCCGAGGTGGAGGGGGGCCGCGCGGTGCTACCCCTGGATGAGCTGCTAGCGACCTCCCAGAACTCGGAGGGCTGGACCGATACGGGACAGGTCGTGCTGCGGATGGACCTGTACCTCGCCCAAGATGGCGCCGACCGTCACCTCGGCGTCTACGACGTGTTCGTGGTCTTCGGTCAGACGGCCGGCGGCTTCGAGAAGCTGCCGTCGATCGTCGAAGGCCCCTTCGTGAACCTGATCACCTCCGAGGAGCCCGGTCGGGTGCTCATCACCTGTGAGACGGACCGGGAAGTGCCCATCCGCGTCGAGGTCGAAGGTGGCGACCGGGACCTGATCGTTGTCGAGACGGTGCCCCAGCGTCGCCACGAGGTGGAGCTGGAGCATCTCGCCCCCGACACTGTGCACAAGTACCGGCTCATCGTCGGTGACTACTCCACCCGCGAGTACCGGTTCCGGACCGCACCCGAGCCGGGCTGGGGCGAGTTCGTCTTCGCGTATACGGGCGACAGCCGCCAGGGCGAGTACGGCGGCGAGAGCAGCCTCATGGGCACCAACCATAAGACACTCGAGCGGCTGGCGGTCATGGCCGCGCGCAGGGATGCTCGGTTCTTCCTGCAGGGCGGCGACCTCTTCAACGGTTACACCAGCAGTGTGGCCGACTTCCGGACTCAGTTCTACTCCTGGAAGCAGGCCCTGGCCGGGCTGTGGGCCGAGGCGCCCGTGTTCACCGCCCTGGGCAACCACGAGGCCCTGCTCCGGGGCTTCGAGGACGACTACTGGCTCCAGTTCGACCGCTGGCCGTACGAGACGGAATCCGCCGAAGCCGTCTTCGCCGACGAGCTATGGCAGCCCACCAACGGCCCCGAGCCCAGCGACCCCCGCCGGCCCACCTACAAGGAGTCGGTCTACTCCTTCACCTACGGACCCGTGCGGGTCATCTGCTTCAACAACAACTACTGGCTCGGCACTCAGCACGTGGAGTGGGGCGGCGCGCCCCAAGGCTACATCTTCGAGGACCAGCTCCAGTGGATCGAGGCGGAGCTGGAGCGGGCCGAGGCCGATGAGGCGATCAAGTACGTGTTCCTCATGGCCCAGGAGCCCGTGTTCCCCTGCGGCGGCCACGCCGATGATGCCATGTGGTACCTGGGCGATGACAACGTCACGGCGTACGTCTACACCGACGGCGAGCTGGTAGCCGAGGAGATGGGCATCGTGGAGGCCCGGGACCGCCTCGTGCGCGCGATCACGGCGAGCACCAAGGTGGCGGCGGTACTCGGGTCTGACGAGCACGCCTACTGGCGCCTGCTGATCTCGCCCGAGGTGCCCATCGGCAGTCGCGGAGCCGACGACGCCGACGGCGATGGCGCCCTGGAGACCGTCTCGCCCGTGGGCTGGATCGAGCACCCCACCTGGTTCATCACCTCCGGCGGAGCCGGCGCCCCTTACGCCTCGGAGGAGCCCACGCCTTGGGCCGACTACTGGACGAGACAGGATCCCGAGAACTTCCTATTCTCGTCCCAGGAGAACATCGTCTTCTTCCGGGTGACTGAGGACGGGGTCTCGGCCGAGGTCCGCACGCCGTACGGAGAGATGCTGGACTATGTGCCGAACCTGATGGATGTGAAGGAGTAGCGTGAGCCTCACCCCTCCGCCGCGACACACCGGTCGCTCCCCTTCTCCGCGCACGGAGACGGGGCCGGGCGGTGAGGTCTCGCCCCCTACCCTTCCATCGTCCCCGGCTCGGTCGTCTCGGGCGCGGGGCTGGCGCCCTCGCCCATGCGCCTGCGCATCTCCTCCAGCCACTGGACGTCCAGAGCCCGCAGCACCATCTTGTCGTCCTCCGTTGCGAAGGCATGGACCATGATGCCGTCGTGCGCCTCCGAGAGGCACTGGATGATCTCGGTACGTCCGTCGGCGGCCATCTGCCTGTACGCCTCCCAGCCGGTCAGGCTGCCTTGGATCCACTCGATCAGAGCGTCCTGCGAGAGGTCCGTTACGAAGAAGGCATGGGGCGGCACGGTCGCGTCCACGGCGTTCTGACGGTACTCCTCGGCCTGCTCGTCTGTCATCGGCTCAGACCCCATGGCCTCGGCGAGCTCTCGGGACATGGTGACGTGTGCATCGGCGGTGAAGGCGGGGTCGATCTGGTACTGGGTCGATTGGGGCGGCGCCTGGAGTGCGACGCGCTCCAGGAAGGCCGGATCGGCCTGGCCGGGCCGCAGCACGAACACCATGCCGCTTGGGTCTCGGCACACGATCCCACCTTCGGGCACCACGATCTCACCCGTCTCCAGGGTCTCCGGTAGCTCCGGAGGCGGATCACCGGAGCCGCCTACCTCTCCCGGAGGTGCCATGGGCTCGCCGTTCCCGTCGGCGTCCGCCACCTCGGTGTCGACCGACGCCGGGTCGGCGTCGCCGGGCTCGGCCGCCTCGGTGGTGATCGGCTCGTTCTCCGGCTGGTCATCGCCGCCACAGCCCATGTTGAGCGCCATCGCGAGAGAGATGGTCGCGGCAACGGCTAGAGTCCTGAAGGTCATGGTCTCGTCCTCCTAGCCCCAGGTCGGGGCGGTCCGTCGCTGATCATGGTAGCACGTATGAGATAGAGAACGGGCCCGGCTCGGGGAGCCAGGCCCGTGTTCGCTGTGCGGTAGGTGGAGCGAGAGCTACTGGGTGCCCTCGTCCTCGACGGCGGCCTCAACGTCAGCGGCGCCCTCTTCAACGGCGTCGGCACCCTCGGCGACAGCGCCTTCGATGGCCTCGCCGGCCTCCTCCATGGCAGCGCCGGCTTCCTCGCCAGCCTCTTCCATGCCCGCCATGGCCCCGGCCATCATCTCGGTCACCATCTGCTCCATCTCGGCCTGGGCATCGGCCGCGCGGGACTCGTCACCAATCAGGATGAGGCGGTGGTCGCCCGTATCGCCCACGGCGATCCTGACGCCCTCATGCTGATCGGAGGAGATCTCCATGTTCTTCATGCCGTTCTCTTCCTCGACGTCGCCGATGGTCCAGTCGGCGAAGTTCTCCTCGGCCCATGCCTGAACGTCCTCGAAGGAGTCCTCGGTCACGTACACGAGGGTGGTCTTGGTCATGATCTCAGCCATGAGGTCCGTGAAGTCCTCGCTGATCTCGCCCATGTCCGCCGGTATGTCATCCTGCGGCATGGCCTCGACGTCAACGGTATAGGCCGTCGCGCCAGGGTAGGGCTCGATGCCCAGGTCGGTGGCGATGGTCTCGTCCGCGTCGGCAGTGGTCAGCGGCAGCTCGTTGCCGTCGGGATCGGTGACGACCAGGGTCTCGGCGCCTTCGGTAGCCTCGCCCTCATCGCCCGCAGGCTCCTCATCGGTCGGCTGTGCCGCGGTCTTCGGCGTCGGCGTCGTCGCGCCTCCGTCGCCCGCGTCCTCGGTATCACCGCAGCCACCCAGAACCAAGCCCACCGCTAGTAGCGCTGCTAGAACGAGCATCCAATGCTTCACTCAAACGACCTCCCGTGGTCTCCAAATCCGGCCCCCAAAAGGGCCGTGGCCATGCCAGCATCGGCACGGCCTCAGGCGCGGGTTGTACCGCGCGCTTGTTTCTAAGAGTTCCTTGGCCCAAAGGGTTCGAGACCGGACAATTCGCTTCACGCCCATCTCGGGAGGGGTTCGCCGCCTCGCCGGCGCATTGATGACCTTCAGGCTACATCCAGCATCTCGAGTGGAGGATTCCGTGAGCACAAGGACACCCCGGGCCGAGTATCCCCGGCCCCATCTAGTTCGAGACGACACTCCCGGCCAAGGCTGGCTCTCCCTGAACGGAGCCTGGGCCTTCCGCTTCGGCGACCCCGATGGCTGGGACGGAGAGAATCCCATCGAACCCGGCGCCTGCGACCGCGAGATCATCGTCCCCTTCCCCTGGGAGTCTTTCGCCGCCTGGGGCGAGGACAAGCCGGGCTCAAGGGACTTCAACGAGGACTACCTCTGCCCCCACCATTACCTCGATCCCGCCGACGCCACCCTGGAGGACCGCCGCTACCATCAGGCGCCGCGCCAGACGGTGGGGTGGTACGTGCGCACCGTGGAGGTGCCCGAATCGCTGCGATCGGCGCGGGTGTTCCTCATCGTGGGCGCCCTGGACTACTTCGGTACGCTATGGGTAGGCGGCAAGAAGCTAGCCCACCATGAGGGGGGCTACCTGCCCTTCGAGGTGGACGTCACCGACCAAGTCGACGCCGATGGCAGGCTGACCATCGCCATCCGGGCCGAGGATCCCCAGGACCACCTGGACCAGCCCGCGGGCAAGCAGATCGGCTGGTACGAGCGGGTCAGCGGAATCTGGCAGTCGGTGTGGCTCGAAGCCAGGCCCGCGGCTCATGTGACGGCAGCCCGGATCACCCCCGACGTGGAGGGCGAGCGGGCCGTCGCCATCATACGGATCGGTGGCGACACCGATGCCGCGGACTCGGTGCTGGTGGAGGCCATCGATGAGGGGGGCAGCGTCGTCGGATCGGCCACGGGCGAGGGCTGCGCCGAGTCCGAGGTCGCGGTGCCCGTGCCCTCCCCCACCCTATGGGAGCCCGAGGAGCCCTACCGCTACACCCTGAGGGTGACCCTGCGGCGCGGGGATGTAGTGGTTGACCGGGTGGACGCGCCCTTCGGCATGCGCACGGTGGGGGTGGGGCCGCTGCCCGGCACCGACACCCAGGTGGTGACATTCAACGGCAAGCCCATGTACCTGCGGGGCGTGCTGGCCCAGAACTTCAACCCCTTCGGCGTCTACACGTACCCGAGTGTGGCGATGATGCGTCAGGACATCGAGCGCGCCAAGGCAGCGGGCTTCAACATGATCCGGATCCACATCAAGATCGAGGATCCTATCTTCCTGGACCTGGCCGACGAGATGGGCTGCCTGATCATGTACGATCTGCCCAACTGCGGCCGCCTGACCGACCTCTCGAAGAAGCGCTGGGAGGCCACCTTCCGCGGTGCCCTGGAGCGGGACTTCAACCACCCGTCCATCTTCGCATGGGTGCTCTTCAATGAGACCTGGGGATTGGGCGATAGCGGCTATGCCGACGACAAGCCCGCCCAGGAGTGGGTTCGCTCCATGGTGCACCTCAGCCGGGAGCTGGATCCCACTCGTCTGGTCGAGGACAACTCGCCCTGCCGCTATGACCACGTGGAGACGGACATCAACTCCTGGCACTTCTACATCAACGATGAAGAGAAGGCCAAGGAGCACATTGCCCACGTGGTGGAGCAGACCCATCCGGGGTCGGAGTTTAACTATGTGGGCGGCAACACCCAGGGCAACGAGCCCCTGATGAACAGCGAGTACGGCGGGATCGACGCCGGCGCGGGCGACCGGGACGTCTCATGGTGCTTCCACTTCCTGACGGCCGCCCAGCGGAAGTACGAGCAGATATGCGGGTACGTCTACACCGAGCTACAGGACATCGAGTGGGAGCGGAACGGGCTGCTCAACTACGACCGCTCGCCCAAGGAGTTCGGCTATGAGCCCTCCTTCATCAATGGCTGGGACTGCCTGGTCCTCGACGCCCCACTGGCGGGCGAGGCGGAGCCGGGGGCAACGGTCGAGGTGCCGGGCCTGGCGAGCCTGTTCTCCCGGGAGGAGATCGCGGCGACGCGCCTCGGCTGGCAGGTCGACCTGACCGATAGCCTGGGCCGCACCCGCCAAGCAGTGACCGAAGGCAGCATGGTGGCCGTCGCCGACCCCTACCGGGTCACCCCAGTGGGCGACATAGCCTTCGAGATGCCCGACGAGCCGGGCCTGGCGCGGCTCATCGCGTGGCTCGAATCAGACACGGGCCTGATCCTGGCCCGCAACTGGCTCCACCGATCGGTCGGCGAGTGGGTCACCGACCACGAGACCCTGCGCATCTCCGATCCCGCGTGGGAAGGCTTCGAGAACATAACCCAAGAGGCCGACCTCTGGACCGGCGGAGAGGGGCACGGAACCGTCGTCTACAAGACCCAGCTTCCGGCCGCGGCGGCCTCGGCGAGGCAGCTCACGCTGCTGGCCGAGGTCTCGGCATGGCGGCCGGGGTACAAGCAGACCGATGGCGACACCCACCCCACCGACGTCACCGTCATCGTCAATGGCGAGGAGTTGACCTGCGTCACGCTGCCCGATTCGCCGTGCGATAGCCGGGGCGCCCTGAGCGGCATCGCCGGCCAGCCGTGCAAGTATGGCTACCGCCTCGAGGTGCCGATCAAGGGCCAGCAGCTTCGCGCGGTGTTCGCGAAGGCTCCCGAAGTCGAGATCCGGCTACAGGTGAAGCAGGGGGCCGCGAACGTGGGCGGGCTCTGCGTCTTCGAGCACAACTCCGGGAGGTACCCCTTCGGACCGTGTCTGATCGTGGGGGAGGTCAAGGTGGAGACCCCGCCCATCCCGCCCCCACCCGCGCGCAGATAGGAGCATCGAGATGAACCAACCTACAGCCCGAGTCACCAGACTCATGGCAGCGCTTGCCGTGTTATCGGCGTCGCTCTGCATGGCAGCCGGAGCCTTCGCCCAGAGCACCGTGACTGTCATGGGCGATGATGGGGAGATGACGGACATCGTGACTCTTCAGCCCGACCAAAGGACTATCGACTGCCAGCGACTTAGCCCTGTGGAGTGGACGCTTCCGCTCACGTCGGAGGACCTGAACCCGTACGACACCCGGCAGATCATCGTCGATGTCGTGCTCACGGCGCCCTCCGGCGAGGTGCTCATGGTGCCCGCCTTCTGGCACGAGGCCTTCGATCGCTCGCGCGAGGGCGAAGCGGAGGTCTTGACTCCATCATCCGAGGGTGAGTGGCGGGTTCGGTTCACGCCCACCGAGGCGGGTGAGTACACCTCGGAGGTGCAGGTCGGAGTGCCTGCCCTGGGCCGTGCCGAGGAGGCGGGCCCCACCCTCCAGGTCAGCGACGCCGATGGCCGCGGCTTCCTTAGGGTCAACGAGGCCAACAACCGGTACTTCGTCTTCGACGACGGCTCGCCGTACTTCGCCCTAGGCCACAACGTCTGCTGGCCCCATCCCGAGTGGAAGACCTACGACTACGAGGATTACTTCGCGAGCATGGCCGAGGCCGGCGAGACCTACAGCAGGCTGTGGCTCGGGCCCGGTTGGAGCGTGTTCTCGCTTCAGCACGATGATGAGCTGGAGTGGTTCGATCAGAAGGCGGCGTGGCGGCTGGACTACGTGCTGGATCTCGCGGAGCAGCATGGCATCTACCTCATGCTCTGCTTCGAGAGCTTCAACTACCTCCGCCAGACCGATCCGTACCCGGCTTGGGACCAGACCCCGTACCGGGCCGAGGCGGGTGGCCCCATCTCCGAGCCCGCCGAGTTCTTCACCAATGAGGAAGCCAAGCGGTGGTTCCAGAACCGGCTGCGGTATCTCATCGCCCGCCATGGCCACTCGACCCATGTGCTGTCCTGGCAGTTCTGGAATGAGGTCGATCTGACCGAGGGCTATGATGGCGATGTGGTCGGGCCCTGGCATGAGGAGATGGCCCGGTTCGTCAAGGACGTGGACGTGTACGACCACCTCGTCACCACCAGCTTCGCGAACACCCGGGGTGACCCCCGGGTCTGGGGCGTGGACGAGC
>WJIW01000386.1 GCA_014730065.1 Armatimonadia bacterium
GCCATGCGGACGGCCGTCGCCGCGCCCGTCCGCATGGCGGTGATCCAGATGGCGTCCAGAACCGCCGTGGGCAGCCCCGTGGCCGGGTCGTTGAGGATGATCAGCCCCGATACCTGGGGCAGGCCGAGATCGGCGTTCGACGGATAGGCCGCCACCCACTTCATGCCCGCCGACCCCAGGCCGACCAGGAAGGCCGGCATGGCGTGGAGGAACCCATCGCCCGCGGGATGGATGCCGAGCTTGGCGGGCATCTCGACGCGGCCGTGACCCTTCTCACGGAAAGCGGTCTCCACGGCGGAGATGACCTCGCTCATCGGCAGCCCTGCCGCCTGCACGTCTTCGTCGGACAGATACCGAATGCTCTGCCGCAATGCGATCAGCCTCCCTCGCAGGTGAGTGTGTTCGAGAGCCGCGCCCGGGCATCCTCGGCCTGGAAGGCGTTCCCTGCCCGGCCCCCGAATCTACCGGCTCCATTCGTCACACCCCACAAGCCAAAGGAGCGCGAGACCCATGGCGCGCATCGAGCGAGGCATCGAGCACACTTCTGGCATCCCCCTTGGCGGGATCGGGACCGGCTCGGTCGAGATCCGCGAGGACGGCCTGTTCCACGACTGGCTCGTTTTCAACCTCGGCCAGTGGTCGCCCCAGTCGCCGACCCCCGAGTGCCAGTCCGGCGACGCCAGCCGCGGACCCGCCATGACGCCCCACGACCTGACCTTCATCCTGCGCACGGAGACGGCGTCGGGCGGCGTCCAGGTCAGGAGGCTGGCCCTACGCGAGGCCCTCAATAACCTCTACTCCCTGGCGTGGGCCAAGTGCGTCCAGTCGATCCGCTACGACGGCCGCTTCCCGCTGGTCGAGCTGGAGTACCTGGACGACACGCTACCGGTACGTGTGACGGCGACGATCTTCGCGCCCTTCGTGCCCCACGACGCCCGAGCGTCGGGCACGCCCGGCTTCTGCGTGGACTTCCGGATCGAGAGCGGCACCGATGAGCCTGTCACGGCATCGATCCTGGGCACCCTGGGGAACCCGGTGCGCACGGGCGCTCATGTCCACGAGCTGGCCACCGACGCCGATTCCACCTACGTAACCCTTGGCGTGGAGGGGGTCGGAGAGGACGACCCGTGCAATGGAAGCCTCACCTTCGGGCTGACCGGCGGATCGAGGACGGTGATCACCGGGGCCTACGAGCAGGAGCGTGGCTCACTGCTGACCTTCAGCGACAGGTACGGGGGGTCGTCGCGGTGCTATCTCTTCGAGTTCAGGGAGAGGGGCGAGCTAACCAGTTGCATGCCCCGGCGCGCCCTCGAGCCCTTCCCCGAGGGCTTCGAGCCGAAGGCGCTGACAGCCAGCCAGCGCGAGGAGGCCTTGGCACGCGTCCTCGATCACAGCTTCTTCCAGGCCAAGTGGCAGCGCATCCGCGATGCCGAGCCCCGGTTGCTCGAGGGCGAGGAGGCCATCTGCGAGTTCCTCGCCGATGTGGCCAAGGAGTCCAGGCAGCATCTGGCCGACCCCCTGAGATGGCGCGATGCCCTGCTCTGCGGGAAGACACAGGTGGATCCGGGACAGGCTCAGGAGCTGCGCTTCACCGTCGCTTGGCACTACCCCAACCACATCAGCCAGCCGGGCCGGAACATCGGCCACCGGTACGAGTGCTTCTTCGAGGATTCCCTGGCCGTGGCGCGCCACCTGGCGGCTGAGCACGACTCGCTGCGAGAGACGGCCGCGGCCTTCGCCGAGGCCCTCTACGACTCGACCCTAGACCCCGCTGCCGCCGAGGCCATCGGCGCCCAGCTCACCACCATCCCCAAGTGCACATGGTGGACCAAGGCGGGCGACTTCGGCGTCTGGGAGGGGCTGGGCTGCTGCGGGTTCCACACCACCGACATCACCTACCAGGGCTCCTTCTCCCTGTTGGCGCTGTTCCCCGAGCTCCAGAAGGGCCAGATGATGATGAGCGGCCGGTTCCAGCGCGAAGACGGCCGCATCCCCCACATGTTCCACCCGGACTTCTCCCAGACCGACGACCAGTTCGAGCGCGTGGACATGAGCCCCCAGTTCGTGCTCCTCGTCGCGCGCGATTACCTCTGGACCGCCGACGTGGAGTACGTCCGCGGGCTATGGGAGCCCATCGTGAAGGCCATCGAGGACACGGCCCTCCTCGATGCCGATGGAGACGGCCTGCCCGATCACGGCTGCGAGCGCCAGACCTACGATGTCTGGAACCTGTACGGCTGCCCATCCTACATTGCCAGCCTCTGGGTGTCGGCCCTCAAGGCGGCGGCGTTTCTGGCCGAGGAGCTGGGCGACGATGAGCGGGCGCGGCGGTGGCGTGAGTGGCATGGCCGAGCCGTGGAGAGCTTCGAGAAGCTCTGGAATGGCGAGTACTACGTACTCTGGAAGGAGATGCTCGAGGGCGGCCGTGTCGATGAGGCGTGCATGTCCGACCAGATCGACGGGGAGTGGTTCACCTCCTTGGTCGGATGGGGGCCGAGCCTGCCTCTGGAGCGCATCAGGGCGGCGCTGGCGGCGATCTACCGGTACAACTTTCGCGAGGAAGACGGCCTCCTGAATGCCAGCTACCCACCCGGCAAGCCCCGGCGGATCTCGACCTACGGGACGCTCCAGTTCGAGGTGCCTTGGACGGGCATCGAGTACGCCATCGCATCCATGTTGATCGACTTCGGCATGCCCGATGAGGGGCTAGCGGTTGTGCGGAACATAGAGGACCGGTACCGCCGGGCCGGCCGGCTGTGGAACCACCTGGAGTGCGGCGGCCACTACTACCGGGCCATGTCCTCCTGGGCGTTACTCCTCGCCCTGACCGGGTTCCGGGTCGATGCCGCACGAGGCGCGCTGACGGTGGAGCCAGCCCAAGGCGGCGACCTGCGCTCGCTCTACGTAACCTCCTTCTCCTGGGGCGTCATCGAGCTGACCGGGGATCGGTTCTCCCTAAGGTGCCTCGGGGGCGAGGAGCGCATCGCCGAGATACGGGTCGCCGGGCTGGCCGAGGGTGCAGTGGCTGCCGAAGTGGATGGCGCCAAGGCCGAGGCCACGACTCGCCGCGAGGACGGCATGATCGTCGCCGGCTTCGACCCACCCGTGACCCTGGCCGCCGGGACCCGGCTGGAGCTACGCGTCGAGTAGCCCCGCGCCCGAGAGGCCCCGGCGGGCGGGGCGGCGTATCTACAGGCGTCAGGCCCTGGGACGCACCTGGAGGAGCAGATGGCGGAAGGCAGGACGACGGCACCCCTAAGCGAGGACTTGGATGTCCGGCGGAAGATGCTCCTGATCCTCCGCATTCTGGCCGACGCCAACGAGCCCATGGGCTCGGGCAACATCGCAGGCGAGCTGGAGCGCTACGGCACGGCCCTCAGCGAGCGGCAGGTACGGAACCACCTCCAGCTCATGGATGATCGCGGGCTCACCGAGCCCGTGGGACAGTCGGGCCGGGTCCTGACGGCCAAGGGCCGGGAGGAGCTGGGCAACTCCATGGTCGCCTCCCGCATGGGGTTCATCGGTGCTCGCATCGACCGGCTGGCGTACGTCTCCAGCTTCGATGTGGCCACAGGCAAGGGACAGGTGGCGATGAACGTGTCCCTGGTGCCCTTGCCCCGCCTCAAGGAGGCCCTGGACATCATCCGGGAAGTGGTCCGAGCGGGCCTGGGGTTCGGTGACCGGATCATGATCGCCGAGGAGGGCGAGGCCCTCGGCACGACCATCCCTCCGGGCATGGCCGGCATCGGCACCGTATGCAGCGTCACCCTCAACGGCATCCTGCTCAGGCACCATATCGCGGTGGATTCCGTCTACGGCGGCTTGCTCCAGACGCGCGAGCGGACCCCCCTCCGGTTCACCGAGCTCGTAAGCTACCGGGGCTCGACCCTGGATCCCATGCAGATCTTCATCTCCGGCCGCATGACCTCGGTGTGGGAGGCGGCGACGGAGGGAAGCGGCAAGATCGGCGCCAGTCTGCGCGAGATCCCCGCCGTTGCGCTGCAGCGCGCCCAGCAGCTCATCGACCGGCTGGCCACCTATGGGCTCTCCGGGGTGCTGGCCGTGGGGGCGCCCGATCAGCCCATCTGCGAGATGCCCGTCGGCATGGAGCGAGCGGGGCTCGTGGTCGTGGGTGGGCTAACCCCCCTGGCCGCCGTGCTCGAGCGCGGGATCGAAGTCACGAACCTGCCTATGCACACCACCTGCGACTACAGTATGCTTCGGCCCGTCTTCCACGTGTGAAGCGATCAGTCGCAGCCTCCGTACGGGTCCTCCGCCCGGGACAGCCAGGCCTCAGTCATCTCCGCCAGCTCGTCTTGAATCGCCGCCAGGCTCGCGTCGCCGTACCGGTTGACCATCTGGTAGGGGTCGGCCTGGTTGTCGAAGAGCATGGACGGCACCTCCCGGGAGTGGGCGTACGTGTGGGCTCCGGTCGTCACGCCCCGGAATCGCGGGGCGGGGTGATCGTTGCCCCATGAGGAGTTGAGCTTCGAGATGTGCATGATGAACTGGCTCGCCGGATCGGGCCCGGTGCCGCCCATGAGTACCCCCGAGAAGTCCTGACCGTCGCAGCCGCCGGGGATTTCGACCCCCGCCAGAGCGCACAGAGTCGGCATGATGTCGATGGTGCCGAAGAGCCGCGGCGTGCCCGCGCCCGCGGGGACGCGCCCGGGCCATCGGATGATGAAGGGCACCTTGATAGACTCCTCGTACGGCTGGCGCTTGCTCCCTACGCCGTGGGATTGGAA
>WJIW01000387.1 GCA_014730065.1 Armatimonadia bacterium
CGCTATCCCTCATCCTCATCGGGTAGGTCGAAGACGATGTGGAGGATGGATGGGTGGACGTAGATCCGGCAGTTGCCCCACCATTGGTCCTGCACTCTCAGCGGTTCAAGGAGCCCGACCTCATGCCCCGGAACTGGCGTGTAGCGTCGCCACGAATCGCCGACCTCCTCAAGCTCCAGTGGACACAGTGCAAGGCGTCTCCCCACCGCACCCAGCAGCAGGGGCAAGTCCGCCGCAAGCCGCATTGCGTCAGACTCTGCGCTTGGCCGATGCCCAGCGTAGGCGGTCTCGGCAGTGGCGCGCACGTCATATGCCGTGATGTAGACGCGATCTAGCGCGACCTTCCACTGAAGTAGGCTGGCATCCAGCCCGGAGCCCTCGGCCGCGAACCCATGCTCTTCACGCACTGCGCCACAGGCTAGGCCACCGGAGACGACTCCATCGGCATCTGCACGCACAAGTGGCATGGCCGGGAGGTCGCGCCAGCCGAGCATGCGTTGCACGACGGGCGGCGCCTCCCCATGCTCTGCGAGGGCTAGCTCTGCAAGGGGGACCAACGACCACCGATCAACCGCTGGTACCTGGGCCAGCGCTCCGTTGATCAATGGTAGCACGTCAGGCGGCGGATGGCCGGGGTAGGTCACAGCATGCCGCTCCGCGGCCGCCGCCAGGTTGGCAGCGTCTAGGGGCAGGAGAACGGGGGTGCTCGGCAGGGCTACATCCATCACCCGATGGCGTGGTGGCTGTGGCTGCGGATACTTTCTCCCAACCGTCCACTTCGGTGGATGAAGCACCTCAAAGGGTGACACGAACTCTACGCAGAGGAGCCATTCCGCCCCCACTGCTAGGCTCAGCACCCGCATCGGCCAAGCGTTCGCGAGCCCGCGGGCGGCGAGGACCTGTCCGTCGGGGAGAGGACCAAGTGGGACGTGCTCCCATCGCTGCATACCGCCCGGCATGACTGCATCTCGCGCCCGGCCCATACCGTCTACGCCATCGGGAAATCTCAGGGCAGCGACAGCGGCCTCTCCCGCGAACCCCTCGGGTAGCTCTGTCGTGGATCGCAAGCCGAGCCCGATCCATGGCCCGCAGACGCCGATCCGGCCGCTCAGGCTAACCTGCTGGCCGGTGCTCAGGACTACGGTTGCGCTCACGGGCCAGGTGCACGCGGCGCCCTCCCACTGGCTGAGCACGTGGGTCGGCACGTAGGGCTCGCCAGCCGCAGCCCACAGGTCGGGCTGACGGCCTTCCAGTATGGTCGCACCCGACACGGTACGCTCCAGAACGGCTCGCGCGTTCACAGCCGCCGCGTGCCGGCCCGCCTCGCTCACCGCCTGCGGGGCCGACCGCGCCTGACCCGCGAGAGTCAGGAGTAGTCCTCGCCAGCCCGCCGGCTGCCCGGGAGGTAACGCATCCCGCAGGCCGCCGAGATCCCCCTGGGCGTCGGTACCGATCTGGAGGTCGAAGCCGAGTCCTTGGCGCGAGGGCTCCGGAAGGGGGGCGGCATCGCTGGCTAGACTGGTGGTCACGATCAGGGCCAGCAGGGACAAGGCCCTGTATGCACGTCGGCTCATGGGGTCGGCTCCTGGATCATGTGCTGGTGTTCCTCCCAGTTGGGATCAAGCTGCTCGTGGGTCCAGACGAAGTGTGGATAGAACTCGTCCATGTCCTGCTCGCCGTCCCCGTCGTCGTCACGCCAGGTGCCTGTCACGCACACCCAGCCCTGAGGGCCACCGTCAGGATGAACGGCGGTGGTCGTCAGCATCTCGGCAAGAGATGCCCATCCGTTGAGTGGGACAGATCCGCCGCCGGGAAGAGGGTCGTCGGGCGCCGGATCAGCAGTCCAGATCCGCTCTGCCGCTCGGAAGAAGCCCTCGAAGTCATATACTGTCGACTGGTAGTACTTGAGCGGAGACGTGTCGTGTCCTTCGGTGCCGAACCAGGCGTCCGCATCCGAGGCGAAGCAGGAGTCCTGAGATTCCCAGTCCGCAGACCATGCCTCCTGGGGGTAGGCCGTCCCCGTCTCCCAGGTCCCGAAGCCCATGATTCGGCCCGCCCGGACGGCCAGTTCCGCCAGTCCAATGCACTCCACACCGCCCGCGCACTTCGCGCACCATATGTCATCGTACGTCCTGTGGGGCAAGAGCTGGGGCCAGCTTCGCTGGTAGTCAAAACCGGCAGTGTCCTTGGCCCACCTCGCCGCGCCGGAGGCCAAGAGGAGTTCGGCACCCTTCCCGTGTATGTGCGCATAGGAGTACACGCTCTGCACTCGTTTGGGCGTCAGTTCCGCCTCGCTAGCCGCGTCGATGGGTTCGGATGATGTGCCCAATCCCACGATCTCACCGTCGTGCGCCAAGTCGACGTCCGAGGCTCCCCCTGTAACATCATATGTCCATTCCCAGGCCCCGCTTATGTAGTAAGATATCTTCGCGTCCAGTTCGGTCTCGGAGGAGATAGCGAAGTAGCCTGTTGGCAGGTAGTCGACCTCCACGACCGAAGATCGAAAGCTCGTGCTCTCCGCCGCCCATGGCGCGCAAAGCTCGATGCTGGCCGGAACTACCGGGCCGACATACTCGCCACCTTCCTCGCCGCCTGCATCCTCAAGCCGCAAAGACATATGCGCTACTGCGCTGCCCCAGAAGAGCATGGGGTTCTGCGCTCTTCCTCCGGAGGCGCTGGAGTACTTGAGGTAGGGAACCACCGCGGATGGGTCGGCATCCCAGTCGCCGCAGTCCCATTGGCTGCCGCCGTTATCCTTGTGCCAGGGATCTTCCCCCGCGTCACGCGGTTTGTGCATCGGTCGTCCGCCCCATATCTCCTTGACTTGGAGCTCATGCACATGGATTGTCCCGGTCCAGTAGCCGGAAACCGTGGCATCGCGGATCGAGCTTGGTGTGCTGTAGTTGGA
>WJIW01000388.1 GCA_014730065.1 Armatimonadia bacterium
AGACAGTCCCTTCGGGCGAGCATGCCCTCGATCTCAGCCACCGACACCGGCGACCCCGAACACCAGGAACCCCGCGGCTCCGCAGGCAACCACTATCAACCCCGCGTCCACCTTGGTGGCCAGGAGCAGCACCAGAGAAGCCACCAGGAAGGGCACGCCGTACCAGCTCCCGATGGATGCTTGGGCGATGGAGTAGGCCGCACCGATGATGAGGCCGACGACCGAGGCCCGGACCCCCCACAGGAAGTGCTGCACCCAGGGGTTCTCTTGGAGCTTCGCCAGTCGCTTGCTGGCGATGATCGTCATGATGAAGGACGGGACGAAGATTGCCACCGTGGCTAGGGTTGCCACCAGCGGGCCGCCCAGCGGAATGCCGGTGCCCTGGCCGACCTTGTAGCCCACGAAGGTCGCCGTTACCAGGAGCGGACCGGGGGTCATCTGCCCCAAAGCAACGGCGTCGACGAACTCCTGCTTGGTGAGCCACTGGTTGCTGTCGACCACGTCCGTTTCCATGAGGGGGATCATGACCATACCCCCGCCGAAGACGACGGCTCCGATGCGCAGACACACTCCCAGGAGCTTGAGTACCTCCATCAACGCTTCTTCGCCCACTCCCACTTCGGCCCACTCCACCGCTCGCCACCCTTGAGCAGGAGGCCGACGAGGCCGGCCTCCAGGATGATGAGGATGGGATGGTGCTGCAGGATCACACCGGCGCAGGCCGCCGCGGCGATGAGAACCGACGCCAGATCGGTGACGAAGCGGCTGCTCAGGCGCCATGCCGCGGCCACGATGACCGCCACCACCGCCGGGCCCACGCCCGCGAAGAAGGCGGCCACCTCGGGGACCCGGCCATGGTGCAGGTACAGGGGAGTGACGATCAGCATGAGCAGGAAGGGCGGGAAGGTTAGCGCCGCCGAGCTCACGATGGCGCCGAGCACGCCCCGAAGGCGATACCCGATGTGGGCCGCGCAGTCCACGGCCACGGGCCCCGGCAATATCTGCCCGATGGCGATGCCCTCAGTCAGGTCCTCCTGGCTTACCTCCTTGTGCCGGTCCACCAGGTGCTGCTCCATCAGGCCTATGAGGGCCATGGGGCCCCCGAAGCCCGTGGCACCGATACGCAGGAAGCGTAGGGCCAGTGTGCTGAGCTTCATATCCGAACCCATCCTCATATGCCCCACATCGCGCCGACCAGCGCCCTACGCCCCGGCCACCGGAGGGACGATGGAGACTTGGTCACCGTCGCTCAGAGGGGTGCCGGTGCCATCCAGCTCGGCAACGTCCTTGCCGCCGACGAACACCCGCACGAAGCTCTTGATCTTGCCCTCCCCGTCGTATAGGGGGTCACGCAGGCCGGGGTACCTCTCACAGAGGGCGGCCAGGGCATCTCCCACAGTGCCCGCGCTCACCTCGAGAGACTTGGCCCCCTCGGCATGGCGCCGAAGGGGGGTTGGAAGCTTGATATACACGCCCATGGATCACTCGTCCTTTCAGGCCACCGGTCCGGCGGCGCACGTACTATCCGCCACACACGGGGCAGTCAGCTCGCTTGTGGATGTCGTACGTGTCGAAGCTCATGTCCTCGCCGTCGTATACGAGAAGGCGGCCGAGGAGAGGCTGGCCGTACCCCGTCAGGACCTTGATCGCCTCCAGAGCCGTGAGGGCGCCTAGCGAGCCGGAGAAGGCGCCCATCACGCCGAAGCCCTTGGGGTCCCACCAGTCGGGCACCTCGGGCACCAGGCACTGTAGGCAGGGAGTGTGGGGCGGGACGATGGCCGTGAGCTGGGCCTCCATGGCGTTCATGCCGCCATCGATGAGGGGCTTGCCCTGGCGCCAGCACTCGGCGTTGAGGATCAGCCGCTCCCGGAAGTCGGGCGACGTGTCGCATACGATGTCCACCTGCGAGACCCACTCCGGTGCATTACTCTCGCTGGCATTGGCCGAGTGGGCCACTACCTCCAGGTCGGGGTTGAACCGCTTGAGGGTTTCGGCGGCCTGAGGAGCACGTGGCTTACCGACCCCATCGCCCCGCATGAGGATCTGCCGGTTCAGGTTGGAGGGCGTCACGTCTCCCCCGTCGGCGACGATCATCCTGCCGACTCCGGCGGCCGCCAGCCATAGGGCCGTGGGGCCGCCCAGGCCCCCCAGTCGGGTGACCAAGGCGGACGATGCCTTCAGCTTGCGTTGAGCCTCCTCGCCGAAACCGGCGATCTGGATCTGCCGCTTGAACTTGTCTAGCTCCCAGTCGGTGAGCTCCACCACAGCCTGTCTCGCCTCCGATCCCTCGCCAGTCAGCAAGGTTAGTAGACGTGAATCGCAGCAGCCTTGATGGCCGCGTACACTACGTCCCCCAGCCCCAGGCCCAGCTCCTCGTGGGCGCCGTACGTGATCTCCGCGACGATGCTCACCCCGCCGTTGAGGGCGATGCGGCTGCGTCCGCCCATGTGGGTGATGCCCGAGACGGTGGCATGCAGGACGTTCCGGGCCGAGCCTTCGGGGCGGGTCCGGCTCAGGACCACGTCCCACGGGCTGAAGGTCACCTGCACGGGGCCCTGGGCCGCGTCGGCGCTGAGGAGCTTCAGGTCCCCGCAGGTCACCTCGGTTCCTTCGCCGGTCGTCGCTGCCTCGCCCGAGATCAGGTTCACGCCAAGGAACTCTGCGACGAAGGGGGAGCGGGGCCGGGAGAGCAGGTCGGCGCGGTCACCCATCTGCACCACCTTGCCCTCATGCATGACGCAGACCCGGTCGCCCAGGGTCAGGGCATCGACCACATCGTGGGTGACAACGATGGCAGGGCAGGAGATCCCCTCGAGGAAGCGCCTAAGCTCGGCCCGCACCTCCCGCCGAGTGGAGGCATCGAGAGCCGACATGGGCTCATCCAGCAGCAGCGCTCGAGGGCCGCTGGCCAGGGCGCGGGCCAAGGACACCCGCTGCTGCTGGCCGCCCGATAGCTCCGTGGCGCGAACGTCCGCCAACTGATCGAGTCCGACGGCGGCCAGGGCCTCGAGCGCGGCCGTTCGTGCCTGGCCCCTAGGCAGGCTGCGGGCCCTTGCGCCGAACTCCACATTGCGCAGGACACTCAGGTGCGGGAAGAGGGCGTAGTCCTGGAATACCATGCCCACGCGCCGCTGCTGAGGCGTCACCCATGTGCCACTTCCCACATCCACAACATGGGTACCGTCGATCATCACGACCCCTTGCTCGGGTCGCTCCAGCCCCGCGATGATGCGCAGGACCGTTGTCTTCCCGCACCCCGTTGGGCCCACCAGCGCCAAGGTCTCGCGCTGACCGATCTCCAGACAGACCTCCAGGTCGTAGTCTCGTAGCGGCTTGGTCACATCCAGGCGGATCACGAGCCGCGCTCCTTACCGCTGAGGACCCACCGGGCGAGCACAAAGATGCCGCACGAGAAGGACAGCAGCAGCACGGCGAGCACCAAGGCGGACTCCACGTCGGCCTGCATCGCCGTTAGTATCGCCAGGGGCATGGTGCGCGTCTTACCCTCCATGTTGCCGGCGAACATGATGGTTGCCCCGAACTCGCCGACCGCTCTGCCCCAGCAGAGGATGGCCCCCGACACCAGGGCGGGCCAGCTCAGGGGTACCGTTACCTTGAAGAAGGTCTTGAGGTCGCTAAGCCCCAGTGTGCGAGCGGCATCCAGAAGAGACCGGGGCACCGACTGGAAACCCGTGCGCGCGCCCTGAATGTAAAGAGGCAGCCCCATGAAAGTCTGGGCGATCACCACGGCGATGGTGGTGAAGGTGATGTTCACTCCCCAGCCCGAGAGGGTCTCGCCCAGGAGACCGCGGCGGCCAAAGGCCATCAGCAGGGCGACCCCCGCCACCACGGGCGGCAGCACGAGCGGCAGGTTCAGAATGGCATCGATGATGCGCTTGCCCCGCACCTCGCCGCGGGCGAGGTAGTATGCCGCGGGGGTGCCGATCACGATGGAGACCACGGTGGCCGTGGCACTAGTCGTGAGGCTCAGCACCATGGCCTCGACCACCGACGGCTTGCCCAAGGCCGCCAACACATCGGCGGTCTCCACCTTCAGGATCAGGCTCACGCAGGGCAGGAGCACGAAGGCGAGGGGGACGAGGCACAACACCAGCGCCGCCAGGGAGAGCGCGTCGCCCGGCGTGCGGAGCCCGGTGCGAGCCCGCGTACGGTTCTGCATTTCGGTGGCGCTTGCCCTATGCATAGCCACAATCCAGCGCTTCCAGGGGATGCGATCCGCAGCTACACGGTCAGGAAACAGGGGCAGTCCTCATCACATACGCCGATGTCTTCGGGCATGGTGACTTCGCGGAGCATGTCGACGATCTCCTTCGTCGCCTCCACCGCCTTCTCCAGCTCCTCTTCGGTGGTTGTGCGGCCCGTGGAGAAGCGAAGGGTGCCGAATGCCGCCTGATCCGACAGGCCGATGGCCTTGAGAACGTGTGAGGGCGTGACGTCGCCCGAGCTGCACGCCGACCCCGTGGAGACGTAGATGCCCCTCATGCTCAGGTTGGTCGCCAGCCCCATGGCGTCGCAGAAGAGGAAGGTCACACTGACGCAGTGCGGCACCTGATGCTCCGCACTCCCGTTGAAGCGGACGGCGTTCAGCTCCTCGGGCAGCCGGTGGAGCCGCTCTCGGTGGGCCCATGCTCGCTGCCAGAACTCCTCACGCTCGCCCTCGGCCAGCCGCACAGCCTCGGCCATGCCGGCGATCCCCGCCACGTTCTGGGTGCCGGCCCGCAGCCCGCCCTCCTGTCTGCCGCCATGGATGAGGGGCTGGATCTCGGTGCCCCTTCGCACATACAGCGCGCCGGTGCCTTTGGGACCGTAGAGCTTGTGGGCCGATATGGACAGCAGATCGCAGCCGATGTCCTGAACGTTGACGGGTACCTTGCCCAGTGCTTGGACCGCGTCGACGTGGAAGGCGACGCCCCTATCGCGGCAGATCCGCCCCACCTCGGCCACCGGCTGAATCGTGCCGATCTCGTTGTTCACGTGCATGAGGGAGACCAGGCACGTCTCGGGCTGGAGGGCCTCCTCGACGGAGGCGGGGTCGAGCCGGCCGTCCATTCCCACTGGGAGCACGCTCACCTCGACGCCCTGCGACTGGAGCCACAGGCAGGCATGGAGCCCCGCATGATGCTCGACGGCGGAGGTGATGACATGGGCGCCCTTTGGGCCCGCGTCCCACACCCGGCCCTTGATCGCCAAGTTGATGGCCTCACTGCCGCCGCCGGTGAAGACGACCTCATCGGGCTCGGCCCCCAGATGGCTGGCCACGCTGGCCTTGGCCTCCTTCACGGTCTTCGCCGCAGCCAGGCCCGCCTTGTGAGTGCTGGATGGGTTGGTCTGCAGTGCCGTGCCCCGCTCGACGGCTTCCATGGCCTCCCAGACCTCTGGCCTGAGTGGGGTCGTGGCGTTGTAGTCCAGATAGATGCTCATCGGCTCCGCCGTCCTTCGTGGGGTAGTCGAGCACTCGGCCGCATCACTCGCCGGAAAGGCGCTTGTTGACCATGGCGTCGAGCTTGTCCTCCCGCGGTACTTTGCCCGCGGCTATCAGCAGGTCGTCCACCAGCACCATGGGCGGCATTACAACGCCGAGCTCGGCGGCCTCGGGATCCTCTGAGGTGATCTTCGCAAACTCCAGCGCCTCGCCGTGCTTGCTGCGCATGCGCTCGATCATGGCCTCACAGGCGGCACACTTCTTGCACCCCTTGGGGGCACTCACGAGCAGGATCCGAACCCTAGCTGCCTCGCTCAATGGTCCCACACCTCGATCCGGGCCGAGCTCGCCTTCGGGGACGGTGCCGGCCGGCAGGCTGAGCTTCGCGCCCTTAGGAATCCTCGTCAATGCGAGCCCTGAGTACTTGGTGCACGCCAGCCCCGACCAGTCCTCCCACCAAAGGCGCCACGATGTACAGCCACCACTCGACCCCACGCGGACCGGGAACGGCGATCTCCCCCCAGCCCGCGAAGTACGAGACCAGACGCGGCGCGAAGTCCCGCATGGGGTTCAGCCCAGCCTGGGTGAGGGGTGCCACGATGGCGATCACACATGCCACGGTGAAGCCGATCATCAGGGGCGTCAGCTTCCCCGGCCCGTCCTTATTGCGCGAATCCGTAAGAGCCATGATGAAGAACACCAGGAAAGCCGTGCCCACCGCCTCCGCCGCGAAAGCCGTCGCCACAGGAACCTGGGCGAAGGCCTCCGGGTCAGTGCCGTAGACGGCGGGGTTGGGGAAGTACTCGCCGAACCACATGGCCGAGAGCTGACTGCCCGGCTCGCCCCGAACGATGCCGTTCTCCGCCTCGAACACCTGGCAGGTAGGGCCGTACAGTGCGAGCAGAAGCAGCGCCGCCAGCGCTCCACCGACCATCTGGCCCAACACATACGGCGCGATCTTCCACGCCGGGAAGCTCCGTGACCGGTACACCGCCATGGCCAGCGTGACGGCGGGGTTGATGTGGCACCCGCTGATTGCCCCGACAGCGTAGATCGCCAGAGCGATGGCGAAGCCCCACACGCTCGCAACCTGCCACAGCCCCACATGCTCCCCCGTCAGCACGGCCACCGCGACCGACCCAGGGCCGAAGAAGCAGAGGATGAACGATCCCACCATCTCCGCGCCTACCTCCCTGTCCAGAGAGGTGCCTTTGCGAGGCATGGCCCGCCCCGCGGGGCTTCTGCACGCGGCTCGCGCTGACATGCTCAGGTCGCCTCCTACCCCACAGCTCCGCCTAGGATCCCTCGCGTGCGTCCACGACGTCGGTGAAACGATGCGTCGGGGTCGGGTACGCGGGAGCGAAGTTCTGCATGCCCACGATGTCCGCGGTGATCCCATCCCTGGCGGCCTGCGTCACCGACTCCTCCACCACGGTGCGAAGGGTCTCGGGGTCGGTATGCACGCGGGCGTTGATGGTCAAAGCGGCCTCGGTGCCGCTGCCCGCGTCGCCGCGCGCGACGGCATCGTCTGCCAGGGTGGTGATGTTGGACACCAGAGAGCCCGACTCGGTGGCGACCAGGATCTTCAGATGGGCCACCTCCGCTGAGCGCTGCTGGAGCCGCTCCCTCATGGCTGCCATCAGCCTGGCGGCGAAGGCACCCCAGTCCGCCCCGGACTCGGCCTCCAGTCGCACCGACGCGTTCAGCCAGCCCAAGACGGCCTCGCCCTCGGCGTAAGTATCGTAATCCACGTCCAGGATCCGCCGGCCCGCGCCGGTAGCCGCGCCCACGGTGGCCAGCCACTCGGTCACCCCCGTGTCCTCCAGGGCCGACATCTCGATGACCGTGGCGTCCGGATACGCCGCGGCCGTATCGGCCTTAAGCTGGGCCAGCTCCTCGGGGCTCACCAGGTCGGTCTTGTTGATGGCGATGTAGTCCGCTTCCTCGAGCTGCTTCTTGAACACATAGAGCACACTCTCGGGGAAGCTCGAGGCGCCATCGGTGTCCAGAACCTCGCGCAGCCGTCTGGGGTCGGTCAGGACAGTGAAGGGCGACATCTCGGCCCAGTCCCCCCAAAGCCACTTGATGGGCTGGAGCACGGTGGCCGATATGTCGGTGCAGCTACCTACGGGCTCGCCCAGGAGCACGTCGGGCTTGACCTTGTCCACCAGCTTGGCGGCTGCGCTCTCCAGATCGGAGAACTTGCAGCAGAAGCAGCCACCCGCCACCTCATCGACGTCGATGCCCTCGCGGGTCAGCAGGCCCGTATCCACCAAGTCGGTGGCTTGATCGTTGGTGATGATCCCCACCCGCTTGCCGTCATCCACTAGCTTCTTCGCAGCCTTGGCCAGGAGAGTGGTCTTGCCCGCACCCAGGAACCCGCCTACCAGTATCATCCGCACTTTGGACATGGTATCTCCTCCGCCCGGGTCACACCGCAACCTATTGCGGTATTACTGTACTGTCAAATGGTCATTCTTAGAGACGAACCATACCAGATGCAAGGGGTGTGAGGAAGGCCCTCACCATCGCCGATCACGATCCCTACCCACCGCAGATCAGCCGAGCAGTCGAGGCTCCGGCAGCCTCGGCTTGCTGAGTCGATGTGAGCAAGTGGACCAGAGTCCAGTCGGTGTCGTCCAGGTCCAGCATGGCCTCGCCGCCCGTGCTCGCGAGCCGCCGTCGCTGCCGCTCGGTCCACTCGCCCCCGACCGGCTCGCCCAGAACGTGCAAGGACCTGGCCCCCGGGGCGCTGATCCTGACCTGCCCTGGTCCGTATGCGCCGACGGCAAGGCCGTGCCCATTGCCCAGGGGAACCGCGCACGCTCCCGACTGCGGTGCCGCGAGGGTGTACCCCTGCCAGCCGATGCGGCCAACGGCCGAAAGCGCCGAGCAGCGACCGCCTCCGTCCATCCCCACCAAGCCCGAGCCACCGGGCTCCAGCGAGGCCCGCACCGCGTGCCCACCCAGGCGGCTCTCCACCCTCTGGGTCGTCTCGCTGGGATTGTGCAGGACCAGCGCGCGCCCCCCGTCCGCCGTCGGCACGTTGAAGGCGCGTACGGGGGAGTTGCCGGGAGCGAGAGGAACCGCCTCTACGGCGAGCTCGGCGAGAACCTGCTCATAGAGGGGGCGCAGCTCGGGCGGCGTCATCGCCAGCTCGCCGGGTGAGTTGAGGTAGACGACCCGGCCGTCGGCCAGATCCCTGGCCAGGAGCAGGGGCGCGCCGGGCTCACCCGACAGGACCGTCGCCTCGCCGGGCACGACGGAGCGCACATGCGGCTGGGGGCTGCAAGCATCCGTCGGTGCCGGAGCTGCCGTACCGAAGGTCGCGCCGACCAGTTCGCCCATCGCTTCGAGCCGAGCTGGGCGTCGGTACTCGTCCCGCGCCAGGTCGCCGGACACGTACAGGCGGCCTCCGCCTCGTACGAAAGCCTCGACGGCGCCGCGGGTCCCGTCGGAGCAGGCATAGGGCACGGGCCACCATACGACTCTGGTCTCTGGCGGCAGTCGGTCGGCGTGGGTGTCCGGGAGGGTGTTGAAGGGCACTCGCAGGCTGTGCAGGGCATCGATGGCCCGGTAGGCCGCCTCCAGTGCGCGCGACCCTCCATCGCCCAGCCGATGCCAGTCGGGGAGCAGTAGCGTGATTTCCGGCGGCTCGTAGATCGGCGACAGTCGGTGGGCCAGCAGGCTGAGGTGACGGTACGTGTAGGCCGACTCCTTCGGCGCTACGTCCGATGGGTGGAAGAGGCCCCAGGGGAAGACGCGCTCGCTCGAATCCCGCAGGCACCAGTTCTGGAACTTGCTGACTCCCAGGCCCATGCCCAGGTGGACCACGCCCACGAAAAGCTGCCGCTCCTCCTCCTTGGTGCGGGCGATGTGGTACCCGCTCGCGCCGTTCTCCAGGCTCCACGCGGGGTGGGTCTTCACCCCGAACTCGCCCACATTGATCCCCTTGCCTCGGGCCCTGGAGTCGGCGAAGGCAACGGCCCGGGTGAAGTCCTCCAGGTCCCGCCCCTTCTCGTGGCCGAAGAACCCGATGTTCGCCACATCCAGCGGACCCACGGTCTGGGGAAGGTCCACCCCGTCGACGGGCATCTGGTAGTACTCGTCCGTGATGGGCTGGCCGCCGCCTGCATCCCGCAGTGCCTGGGCGAGCCTTCTATTCCACCGACGCGTCTCCGAGACGGCGAAATGCGCCGCATCCACGGCCCGGACGGAGTCCCATCGACCACTCGGGGGCGGGGGGTAGGGGATCTCGTCGACGGGCCACTCCAGCTCGTCGCCCCAGGCCGCCGTGAGCCCGCCGGGGCCACCGTGACGCTCGAGGAGCCAGGCCCGGAATCTGGCGCCTATCCCATCCTCATCGGGCTCCGCGTTACCGCGGAGGTCGCCGTTGATGTAGTGGATGAGGTGGGTGGCGTCACGGGTTCGGCGGGCCGCGCGGCCCAGGAACTCGGCCTGGTCGGCGAGGGTGGCGTCCGATACCCATGTGTCGGCACCGATGAGCCAGCCTGCCATGTAGATCCGGTCACGCTCCGCAGCCAGGTGGGCGAACCCCTCGATCTGGCTCATCTGCTCGTCGGTGAAGCCCCCCGGTCGCCAGGCGAAGTGGAGATTCTCGTAGACGTCGAGGCCGAAGTCGCGGCACAAATCCAGGTCCCTTGCCCAGGCTCGCGGTCCCTCCGATGGGCTGGCGAACACATTGCTGTAGGCATCGCTGCCCAGCAAGGTACGGAACCGGCCATCCACGACGAAGGCGTTGTCCCTGAAGGCCAGGGCGGGAGCCTCGGGCCATGCGCCTGGATCGTGGATGACGACCGCCGTCGAGGCCCGATCCAGCTCCGTGTCCGTGTCGGCATCGAGGAGCGATACGTCGAGCTCTCTCAGCCCCGCTCCGCCCGCGGGCAGCACGAAGGTGGCCGTCGCCGATCCCCCGGCCGGGGCCGTGACATCACTCGTCTCCACACGCGCCCCATCGCTCAGATGCACGCGCAGCTCCCGGGGCGTGCCCGACACATTCCGCACCGTGACGGGCACGGTGATGGGCTCGTCGGGTGCGTACGTGTCCCTCTCAGCCCGGACCGGCAGTAGGAAGGCGGGCTGGAGCGCCGTCTCGACCAGGCTCCGCACCAATCCCTCCGCCGCCTCGCGCCCCAGCATCTGGAACAGGTCGCCCTCCAGTCCACAGCACGACCAGACCGAGCCATCGTACGGGCCGCCATAGTGAAGCAGCGTTGCCGCCGCCGTCCCGACGACACGGCCGTAGCGATCCCGGCCCTCCAGAAGGGGCACCCAGCGCACCTGGTTGCCGAGGGTCAGCCCCGTCGCGGACCAGCCCGCGGCCGACGCCGGGAGACTCATCTCCGGCATGCCGTCCCAGCCCGGACGATCCGTCGGCACGACGCTGGCGCAGGGCTCCAGCGGATGCGACGGGTCGAACATGCCGAACTGCTCGGGCCGGGTGACGAGACCGTCCTTGGGTATGCCGTCGGCGGTTGTCACGAACATCTCATCGGGGAAGGGCGCGAGGATCAGCTCGTGGAGGTCCAGCCGCCCACCGGTCAGGTAGGTACCCACGCGGACCTCGCGCCGGGTGGCCCGGGGGTCGGGCACGAACACCTTGCCCGCCCGCTGGCGCTCGCCGTTCCTGCGAAGCTGCTGCATGTCGAACCACTGGACGATGTTGCCGGCTTCATCCAGCTCGTAGTAAGCCACGAAGGCGAAGCCGGGCTGCCGGATGCCCTCAGCGGTCGCGTCGGCCGACAGGATGTAGGTCTCGCCCGGCTCGACGTCGACGCCGTAGCTCAAGCCGCCGCCCGGCGCTGGCGCCTCAATGGAAAGGCCGCCCTCCGAGAGCGTGGCGGGGGTATTGCCGGTCCAGTCGATGTCCCCCAGGGAAGGGAGCAGATTGGCCTCCCGGAGTGCATCGGGGGAGCGCGCCCGGCGGACCCGCTCGGCGTACGACTGCCAACGCCCCTGGCGATGCTCCACCAGCTCACTGAAGGCGTAGCCGCCGAGGGTGACCATTCTCCCTCCGCCCCGCAAGTAGGAGCGGAGTGGCTCGATCGCCTCTATGGGGAAGTGCACGGCGTTGGGAAGGATGAGCAGATCGAGAGTGCCGGGATCGAGCTGGGCCGGATCGCCCAGCTCGATCGCCGACAGCGTCGACACTCGGTGACCGAGGGGCTCCAGGGCTCGCATGATGCGATCCGATGATGTGGGCTGCCACTCGGCCGGGAATTCAGGCTCCTCGAAGATGCCGATGTGCCCGGCTCCGGCGGGCGGAGCGACGGCGACGAGGGTGGCGCACACGAGCAGGCAAGAGCGCATGGAGGGTCTCATGGCCCCCCATTCCACGCGCCGAGCCCTATGCCCTGGCGGTCGCCGACTGTCTGTGCCTTATCAGGCCCCGCCTCAGGGCGCGGCCTGGGCTTGGTAGGCGTCACGTATCTCCGCGGCCGACGCGCAGCGGCTCTCGATGGACACCCAGTCGATCTCTCCCTGCCATGGCCGGTCGCCCGTCAGCTCGTTGGCCAGAGCCAGGCGGTACCCACGGTCCCAGCCCGAGAGATCGCCGCCGATGGCCCGCTCCGCCACTTGCTCGCCGTCGATGTAGAAGCGGACTACGCCTTCCGAGTCTCGAGTGACCACCACATGGGTCGGCTCGGTTGTCGCCGATCCCTCGGGCGCCTGGAAATCGGGCGTTCCGTTCGGCGATGTAGTGGTCGTCCGCAGCCGGAACACCCAGCGGTTGCCCGACTGGCCGAGGGTGAAGTTCCGCTGGCCCGTGTCCGCCGACAAGGTGACGACTCGAGCGGGTCCGTCCTGGTCCAGGGTCGCGGGCCGCGCCATGGCCGCGACGGTTAGCTCACCGGTCCGCTGGCACGACTCCACGAAGCCCGCCATCGCGTCCTCGGTGGCCACCGTGGTCGGGCCGTCGACGGAGAGCGCGCCGCCCGGGGTGCGGATCTGGCCCGCCACGCTCAGCGGCACGTCCTGACCCGGCCCCGGCTGCCGGTCGCCGAAGGTGAAGAGAAGGCGCACGGCGCCGCCGCGGTCCGATGCGCGGAGATGGACCTGTGGCTTGGGAGGGGCGGGCAGCCGCGTGCCGCCCTCGTAAAGGTCGGGCCAGCGATCGGTGCGGTCGTTGAAGGTCAGGCGAACGGGCTGCCCCTCGGCCTTCCAGTCGCTGAGCCGGACGATGTAGACCTCATAGTCGGAGGTGTCGTGATCGTGCTGCCCGGGCGATGCCCCATAGAGCAGCCACTTGCCGTCATCGGTGATCGTGGGGAAGTAGGTGTAGTTGAATGGCTCGTTGGGCGGCTGCCCCAGCACCTGGTGCGCCTCGCCCGTTGCGAGGTCGATCATGCGGAAGTCCTTGGGCCCCTCGACCCAGTACATGAGGCGGCCATCGGCCAGGAAGCGGGGCTCGCAGCCACCCGTCGTCCGCACGACCTCCGACTTGCCCATGTCGAACAGTTCGTTCGTGCGGTTGGTCCGGAGGACGACCAGGCCCAGATCCGGCCGGGCCGTGCCCACCAGCCCATGGCCGCCGCCGTCGGCGGGCAAGGACACGTCGGTCACGGTGGCTTCCTGTCCCGACGCCAGATCGTAGCGGATCAGCTTGGCGTCCCGGACGAGAAAGACACCCTTCCCATCGGGAGTCCAGTTCAACGGATGCCCAACGCAGAGGCGCCTGGGCTCGCCGCTTGGTGCGGGGATGACCCAGGTCTCGGGCGGGGCCGCCTTCCGGCCATAGGTGAACAGGATGGTGCGGCCATCGGGTGAGAACCGCGGCCGCATGTACCCATCCCAGGCCCTTGCGTCGCCGGGCTGCGCCAGGTGGGTGAGCTGGCGCGGGTTCGAGCCATCGACATTCATCAGGTACAGCTCCCAGTTGCCCGTGCGGTTGCTCTCCCACACGACCCAACCGGTGAGGCGGTCACCGAGCTCTTGCAGGGCCCTGGCCTCGTCGGCCGACGGGGCCACGTCCTTGGCGAGCGAGACCTGAGCGCTCGTGCAGAGAG
>WJIW01000389.1 GCA_014730065.1 Armatimonadia bacterium
CTCGAGTCGTCTCTCCCGCCCGAACTTCCGGCCCCGCGATGCCCTGCATGGTCGCGGTGGCCAGGAGCTGCTCGGAGCCGGCCTGCCGGAGCGAGGCCGTCGATACCCCTGGGAACTCGGTGGGGAGCCGGAAGGTCAGGTTGTCGGCGCTCGCCTCCCATTCACCTTCGGCTACGGAGCCCGATTCCGAGGCGAGGGGATCCTCGGTGCCCTCGCCCAGAGCGTCATCCTCCGAACCTGCTCCGGTGCTCGCGCACCCTGACAGCCAGGCGGCCCACGCCATCATACCCACTACGCCGATCCAGTACATCACACGCATGTCGATCGCCTCCCACCGCCCACAGAAGGCCACGCCCACACCGCTGGGGTGCGTACGCAAGACGTTCCGAGGGCTTCCATTGGTCTAGATGAGTAGCTACCCGCAGGCCCGTGGGGTGGCTTGGCATCCAGGGGAGTTGTTCCACACTGCCCGGCGTGCAGTGAGCAGGTTTCGGAATCGAATGCCATCGGCCGGAGCAGGAGGCCCGGGGCTGGTCACGAAAGGGAATGCGTCTCAGGACTGTGGTGGAACGGGAGCACATCGATGACAAGGTACTTGATCGGCCTGGGCTGCCTGTACCTGCCGGTGATTCTGGGCGGATGCGCGGGTGGGGCCGTCGACAACGGTGAGCAGGATCTGGACACCTACCGTGCCGACGGATCGTGGGAGTCGGGCGAATCCTCGCTGAGCTTCGAGCTTCCCGCTCGGTTCTATGTCTACGTACCCCCTAGGGGAGCCGAGGCGACACAGGTGCAGAGCCTGCTCGCCAGCGATAGCCTCACCGGTCTCCAAGGCCCCGAGGTCAGAGTGGACGAGACCACGCGCGTTCCCTTGACCTTCGACTTGAGAGGTTCGTCGGAGATCCAGGTTGCCTCGTGGCGTGTGGAGATCCGGAACCAGGTCACGGGGGCGACTCAGTCTCAATCCAAGCAGGTCACCGCCGGCGATAGCGCCGTGGTCATACTGTTCACCGGGCTGCCCGCAGGTCGGTACGACACGACCCTGGAGCTATATGGAACCGGCTCGGCTGGCGACGGATCGGGTTCGCTCGTCTTCGAACTGGAGGTCCTACAGGACACACGATGAGAGATCGTGCCCATCGCGTCTGGACGCGATGCGGCCCCGGCTGCATCGCCCCGAGGACACGGCATGGCTGCTGAGTGGAGCGACTGTGCCCAATGCGGCCTGCGCGTGCCATGGGTGGCCTATGAAGACGGCTCGACGGCGCCCCCTCACTTCTGCAGCCGCTGCGGCAAGGCACTGTCGTCCTCCGATGCCGAAGCCGCGCCCGATGGGCCGTGGGTCCTTTCCAGCGCTCAGAAGCGGCCCATCGTCGTGCTGATGGCAGACATCAGCGGGTACTCGGGTCTCTCCGAGACCATGGAGCTGGACTGGCTCTACGAGGTGCTCAAGGAAGTACTGTCACAACTCTCCGAGTGCGTGATCCACCACGGCGGACACATAGATAAATACGTGGGAGACGAGATCATCGCGCTGTTCGGCTACCCCCGGGCCGTGGAGGATGCCGCCGATCGCGCGCTACATGCCGCTTCGGCCATGCACTCCCGGATGGCCGAGCTGAACCGGGCGAACGAACACCTGGTGGGCCGCGACCTCGAGCTGCACATCGGCATCAACGCCGGGACCGTCATGTCGGGCCCCCTCGGGCATGCCCTCGCGCAGGAACGAACCGTCATCGGCGACGCGGTGAATATCGCGAAGCGGCTGGAGGCGGCTGCGCCAAGCGGCGAGACGTACCTGTCCGGCTCCGTCCGAGAGCGGCTGAGGGGGAGGTTCTCACTCGAAGCCCTAGGGTCGCTCGACGCAAGAGGACGGGAAGGACGGGTGGAGGCTTACCGGCTGTTGGAGGACCGCCCCCCACTACCGGAGCGCGGGTCCTCCGCTGACGTGTGGATGCCACGACCAGCCCTAGCGGCACTCATGAGTGAGGCCCTCAAGAGCAGGGAGTCGACTCGACCCGGGGTGCTCCTGGTGGGTGGGCCTGGCCTGGGGAAGACATGCCTTGGCCGTCGGTGGGCCAAGAACCGCCAGCCCGATGCCTGCGCGGCAACTATCGACGTGGTCAGCACCTCCGTTAACCGTGAGATCCCCTACTGGGCGTTGGGTGAGCTGTTCACGGAGGCTGGACTGGCGGCGCACGGTAGTGGGCCTGCCACCGATGATCGGGTCAAGTCCGGTCTCACCCGGCTTCTCAGTGCTGATGCCCCCGGCCTCGAGGCTGCCCTCGGGCTAGTGGAGCAGCATCGGCGAGCCCTGGCACAGCGACGCCATCAGCCTGATCTGGTCCTCCTGCGGGCCCTCGATGCCCTGTTGGAAGGACTGGCGCACACCGGCCCTATCAACGTGTTGCTAGACAATGCCGAGTACCTGGACGCGTCGACGGAGCGGCTGCTATCTTGGCTACCCCTAGTCCACGCCACACGACGCGGGCTCGAGTGTTGGATCCTGACCTCACGAGGACGAGAGCCCGTGGCCTTGGCCGACGCGTGGGGAATCCCCGTTCTGGAGGTCCCGCTCCTTACGCCCCACGAGTGCAGTCAGATCCTGGAGCGTGTACCTGGACA
>WJIW01000390.1 GCA_014730065.1 Armatimonadia bacterium
CATCTAAGCTGATCGCCAAGCTCGCATCGGACTACGACAAGCCCGACGGCTTCGTGGTAGTGCCTTCGGACGAGGTGCGAGGGTTCCTGGACCCCATGCCCGTGGGCCGTCTACTCGGGGTGGGCGGCTCGGGCCTTACCTCGGGCGGCGACGAGGTCCAGCTCGGCCTCTTCCCCGATGCCGACGCCGAGCGGGGCCGGCGGGTGGACAAGGCTCTAGATCTGATCCAGGACAAGTTCGGTCGAGGCAAGATCACCCGGGCCTCGCTGCTGGAGGAGGATGACGAGGACTGACCGGATGCCCTGTGCCGATCGCTACCGCCCGTCACCCCCGTCGTCATCCTCGTCCAGCTCGCCGAGAACCGGATCCTCGGTCTTGGACAGGGCGTCGATGACGTCGTCGTCGGCGCCGTTGGCTCGAATGTAGTCGAGGGCCTTGCGGCCAGCCTCCTCGCCCACCTCCTGCCGCTCATTGCGCTGGGGACGCTTCCCCTTGAAGTGAGGCGAGGGCCGCTCGTCGGGCCGCATGTAGAGGGTGGACGTGGGGAAGGCGATCTCCAGGCCGAGGCGGTCGATGGCCTCCATGAACATCATGTTCACCTCGCCGCGGATCCGCAGGTACTCGGCCCACACCGTAGTGTGGGTGAAGTAGTAGATCATCACGTCCAGGCTGCTGCCTCCGAAGTCGGTGAACGCCACGAGCTTGAAGTCCTGCCAGACCTCGGGATGGGTCTCCAGGATCTCATTGAATGCCCGCATGGCAGCATCCATGTCCGCAGCCGAGGTCTCGTAGGATAGGCCCAGGTACATCTTGACGCGCCGCACCGGCATCTGGCTGAAGTTGTCGATGGTCTTGTTGGCCAGCTCGGCGTTGGGCATGGTGATGAGCGTCTTGCCGAAGGTCCGTATTCTTGTCGAGCGGAGCCCGATCTCCTCGACGGTGCCCTCCACATCGCCCACCAGGATCCAGTCACCCACCTTGAAGGGCCTGTCGACGAAGATCATGGCCGCTCCGAAGATGTTCGCGATGGTCTCTTGACCCGCCAGGGCGACGGCGAGGCCGCCGACACCGAGGCCGCCGAGGAGGGCCGTCACGTTCAGGCCCGCCTTCTGGGCTCCGAGGATGATGGCGAAGATCACTATGATGGTATTGGCGACCTTGCGCAGCATGGGCAGGAGCTGATCGTAGAAGGTGGACGGCTCCTCGCTCTGCTGGCGGGTCATGAGGAAGACGCCCAGGTCGACGCCGCGCATGAGGAGCACCGTCGCCCCAAGCCCGGCGATCCACGCCGCCCACGTCGTGGCTTGGCCGCCCAGGTCCACTGGCAGGCGGATCGCCTGGGGAACCAGGTGCACGAACAGGGCGAAGAGGAGGATGCCCAGGGGCTCCTCCATGAGGTCCACGATCTTCTCCTCGGTGGTCTCGATCTGATCGGCCGGATAGACCGTTCGCACCGCCCGGGGCCACACGATCTGAGCCAGCAGGGCCGCCGCCCACATCGCGGCCGCGGCGATGATCAGGAGGCTGAAGCCGTAGTCCGCGAACAAGAACAGCTTCCACGCATAGAACACAGGCCGGATGACGATGGCGATGATAGTGAGGGCGATGGCCACCAGCAGGACCCGGGTCCGGCGGACAAGAGCACCCTCCGACAGATCGGGCTGGAGCCACTTCCCTATACGCAGGTCGAAGTACCGAAGGGCGCGATACAGCACGATGGCTCCCACGACCCATACGAGGGAGAGGGGCACGGCTCGGCCCACGAAGGCGGCCATGTTCTCGTATCCCAGAACCAGGGCCACGGCGCAGGCCAACCCCGCCACGGCGACCAGCGCCGCCAGGGGCTTGACCGCGCGTTGGAGCCGTCGGCCCAGTGAGTCGGGGGCGAAGACGTGGAAGGGCGTGGTGTCGCGCAGCAAGGCGTGGGTGAGCATGGCCAGCACAAGAAGGGCATAGGCGGTAACGGCGACGACGCTCACATCGTGGGGGACGTCCTCATTCCGCCAGACGTAGCGCATCGCGGGCATGCCGGCGGCGAGGACGATGAGGAGCATCCTGGACCGAGCCAGGGCTCGCTGGCCCACCTCGCCGTGATCTTGACCCACGAGGATGGCGGCTCCGATGCCGCACACGAAGTACACGGCTCCCCCGCCGATGCCCGACAAGACCAGCCAAAGCCCTTCGCTGCTGACGAGCTGACAGGCCACCCCGAACAGGCCGACGCCCAGCATCACCGCCAGGCCGCCCACCGCGGTGGCGGTCTGGCTGAGGCGCTCGGCCCGCCACGCCTCATCGCCACCGAAGACCTGAAGGGCTCGGTCGGCCACCGGCCGGCGGAAGCTCAGCCCGCCGACTAGCATGATCAGGGCCGCCGCCATAAGGGCATAGCCCAGGGCCCCGCGGCCCGTGAGCCCGGATACGATGGAGCGCCCCAGCTCGGCGGCTTCGGAGGGGATGGACCGCACCGATGTCCACAACTCTCGTGGCGTCGCTCGGTCGATCCGCAGGCCCGCCTCGACCCTCTCGCGCAGAGCCTGGGCCTGGCTCTCTCGGATGGCCGCGTCGATGTCGGCGGCAACCTGCCCGATCTGATCGATGGCCTCGCGAGCCGCGGCCCGGGTGCGGTCGATGGTCTCGGCAAGCCTGTCCACATCGGCCAGGATCTCATCGAGGGCATCGATGGAGTCCGACAGGGCCTGGTAGGTCTGAGTGGCGGCGGCGAACCGGTCGCGCTTGGCCTGAAGCTCGCGGAGGGTGCTGTCGTAGTAAAGGCGCAGGTCGGCGGCATCTTGCTCCTTGGCATCGAGCTCGTCCAGTATCTCGCGGAGGCGGGGCGATACGTCCGTCAGGCCGGAGATCTCCTCCCGTGCCTGCCCCTCGGACATCCGGCCCTTGCGAACCTGCGTCGGCACCCGTGCGGCCTGGGTGATGGCCTGGTTGACGTCCATGACCTCGTCCTCCAGGCCGCGCACCGTCGCGATGGCGAGGTTAACGTCCGTCTCGAAGGAGGTCCTGAGCCCGGCGACCTGCTCCCGAATGTTCTCGGCCTGCTGGACCCGGGCTTCCGTATCCTCGGCGATCTCGCCCTCGGGGATGTCTTCATCGCCCAGGTCTAGCTGTATGTCGACCTGGCGCATCTGGATGCCCAGCCCCCGGCGGGGCTGGCCGGAAGGGGTAGTATCGGGCCGCCTCGGTTGAGTTGGGTCGCCATCCTCCTGGTCAGAGTCCGCGGCCTCGTCGCCCTCGCCTTCGGCCGCGCCCTCTCCTTCTTCGGTCCCCGTTTCTGCGCCATCTTCGCCGTCGGTCTGGCCAGCGTCCTCGGCACCGCCTTCGCCCTCGGGCGCCTCCGCCGTCGCTTCGCCCTCAGACCCGTCAGTCGCCGGCCCACCATCGTCGCCTGTCGGCTGGGTTGGGCCACCCTCCCCGGAGCCGCTGGGTCCTGCCCCTGCCGCCCCTTCGCCTGATCCCGCGTCGCCCGCCCCGCCGCCCGAGGGCCCAGGCGGCTGAGCCGGCGCCGTCGCCCCTCCCTGACCTCCGCCACCGGATGAAGCCCCCGCGGGAGGCTTGGGAGCCGGACTGCCGGACTGTCCGCCTTCCTGGGCGGCGGCGACGACGGCCAGAGCCGTTGCCAGAGCGATCAGGGTGACCACAGAGGCGCTGCGCACGGTTAACACTCCTTAGGCGTGCCATCGGGCGAGGTCAGTGATTCGAGGCGAGCCGCCAGCGACCCTCTAAGGGGTGCGGCTGGCATCCAGGCGGTACACGAAAGCCAGCACTTCGGCCACAACCTGGTACAGCTCCGGCGGAATGAGGTCGCCCACATTTAGGGCCGCTAGGGCCTCGGCGAGCACCCGGTCCTCGCGGATCGGCACCTCATGCTCCTCGGCGACGTCGATGATCCGCTCGGCCAGAAGGCCCGATCCCGATGCCACGACCCGTGGGGCCACATCCTCGGTATCGTACGTGAGGGCACTGGCGAGCTTGCGGTAACGGCTCTCTCCGCGCTGTTGGTCCAACTCAGTCACACCTTCATCTAAGCCAGGAGGGACAGGCCTCCGCTATCCAGGGATGTGGTTCCGGCGTGGTCGAAGCGGCTGCCGGCGTCGCGCCGGACTTCGGTGGCCACCTCGGCCAACTCGTACCCGGCTTGGTCCAGCGACCGGGTCAGGTCCGGCAGCTCCCTGTCGATGATCCGCTGGAACTCGGGACGCTCGACGGTAAACCGGAGTCCCAACTGGCCCTCATGAGCCTGAAGCATGATGACGACCAGTCCAAGGGTCTCCGTCTCGAGCCGCAGAGCCACGCTCATGTTCTCGGGATCCAGGTCATCCGACGACCGGCGCGGATCTCTGAGGATCTTCAGCTCCGCCAGCCTTCGCTCATCGCCGACCACGATGGGCACCTGCATGTAGGCCACGATAGGCGTGGTGAGCCGAACGTTGGCCGCGTTCACTAGCTGATGGGCCTCGACCAGGCCAGTGGCGGCCCGGGTGGCGGTGGCCACCTGAGCAAGGCGGCCCGCCACGTCCGCGCCATCGGCCTCGCCATGTACGGCGGACAAGCGCTCGACCCCAGCACCGACCCGGGCCAGAAGTGCGCGGACGTCGTCGGCGGCGCGCCCCGCGGGATCGGCACCAAGGAGCTTGGCCTCGGTGCTCGTGGCCAGTGAGGCAGAGAGGGCGCGGAGGGCCTCGCCCGTGGCCGCCGACGACTCCGCCGGCCGGGCGATCAGCCGTGCCAACATGCGTGCCAGCCCGCCCAGGTCCACCTCCATGCTGCGGGCGGCGTGACCTCGGGCCGCTTGGGTGCCCGCATTGAGGCTCGCGGCCAGGGCGTCGTCCGTCTGGGCGGAGGACTGAAGACTGGCCCGGGCGCTGAGGAGCAGTGCCAGCAGGTTGTCCAAACTCGGGGGGCGAGATGCAGTGCTCGTCTCGGCGCCCATGGCCGCTGCAAGCTCCGCGCCCCGGGGTCCGGCGCTGGAGAGCGACGCCGCGAGGGGCTCGAGGTGACGGGGCACGAGGGACTCCAGAGTCGGAAGCAGCTCCAGAAGTGCGTCGCGAAGCTGTGCCGCTGCGGCGGGCGATGTCAGCAGGTGGGTAAGCGCGGTGGGCGGGAGTCCGGCCTCGCTGAGGGCTGCGCGAGCCCCCGGCAAGGCGTTGAGCTGGTCGGCGAGAACCGCCTCTGAGCCGGGGATCAGGCCCCGCCCGGAGGGGAAGCCGAGGGCCGCTCGTGCCTGGGCCGTGAGACCGTCCACTGTGTCCAGCGTGCCCTGGAGGTGACCCAGCAGCAGAGAGGCCACCTCGCTGCGGGCCCGGCCCACGAAGAGGGACAGCAGATCGGTGCGGCGTGCCCGGCTGGCGTCTTGGGACAGTCGCAGGGCATCGCCCAGGCTCTCCAGAGCTTGGCCTATGGCCTGCCGGGCGTCGCCCCGTCCGGTGGCTTCGGCGAGCATGGCATCTGTCGACGCAAGCTGCCGGTGGAGAGCCCGTACCGGGGGCGGCTCCCAGCCGCGCAGCTCACCGAGGGCCTCCTGGGCCCGGCCGATCACGGCCCGCAGCAGTGCGATCTGGTCGTCGCCCGACCGGGTCTGGGCGCCCCCCGCCAGGCGCTCGAGGACGGAGCCCAGCAGATCGCGGGCCCGCGCGAACCCCGGTGGCGGCTCCCAGGGGACGGCGGCATCGAGCCGGTTGAGCAGGGCCGACAGCCGAAGCGACAGCTCTCCCACCACGGCCTGGGGCGACTGGCCAGGTATGGGTGCATGTGCGTCGAGCAGCGAGCGGAGCGCGGTGAGGGTGTTGTTGATGGCCTGGTCGCTGGGGGCCTCGGAGGCCAGCAGCACGCTCAGACTGTCGAGATGGGTGAGAATCTGCCGGGCCGCGTCGACCAGGCCAGCGCCCGACAGGCCCGCTGTGCCACGAGCCGGCGTGGAGGCGGGAGTCACCAGAGTCTCTTCGGCGGCAGCAATGAAGGCCCGGAGCCGCCCCTCGGCACTCGACACTAGGTCGAGGACCCGGTGGCCCACATCGGCCATGGGCTCCCCCGCTGCCTCGGGCAGCGCCCTCAGGGCCGCCTCCAGAGTTGCCACCAGGTCGGCCACCCGGGCGGGCTCGTTGGCCGGGACCGTGGTGGCGGCGATCATGGTCTCCACCCGCCCGGGAGCGTCTCCGCCGATACGGCCGGCGGCCTCCCGAAGGGCCTGCGCCAGGGCCTGGAAAGCGTGCTGGACGCTCTCGCCCGGCGCGGGCCCCGAGATGACCGCTCCCAGCCTCTCCAGGGCGACCCGAAGGTCGCCGATGCGATCCATGAGATGGGCCCCGCCCCCCTCAGGCATGGCCTGGCGAAGAAGGGCGACGATCTCCCGGGTAGGCGGCAGGTCCAGGGCCCGGGCGGCGACCAGAGCTCGGGCCGTCTCCGCCGCCGCGCCGCCGTGACGGCTCAACTGGGCAACCACGTACTCGACGTTGCGGGGGGTGACGGGCAGGCCCTGGTCGAGCAGGGCCCTGGCCGCCAGGAGGGTCTCGGGGCTCGAGCCCACGCCGGCTTGCCTCAACGCGGCCGATAGATCCTCGGTCGAGAGCGACCGCCCCGCCAGCGCTCCAGCGGGCGAGCCCGCGGCCTGCCGTGCGGGCTGCCCCGCCGCTCCAGCATCGGTCATGACCCGCAGCAGCACGAGGTCGCTTCCACTCTCGGCCACACTAACGGCGAAGCTCTGGCCCTCGCGAAGGGCGACCTGGGTGCGTGCTACAACCACGGTGCCATTGAGGTCAACTAGAGCACGATCGCCGGATGTAGTCAGGACGGTTCCGTTCAACCGCTGACCGGTGGTCAGATCCAGGCCCCG
>WJIW01000391.1 GCA_014730065.1 Armatimonadia bacterium
GTCCAGGTGTGGCCGCCGTCGACGCTCCGGCGTAACACAACCGAGCGGTACTGGCCGCTGACCCCCATGCAGTACAGCGCGCCCCCGTGGACGAACAGGTTCGACCAGAACCCAGGGAAGCGTGCGATCTCGCGCCAGCTCCGCCCTCGGTCCTCGGAGCGGTGCACCACTACCGTCTGGCCCTCGGGACCCGGGCCGAAGAGATCGTGGCTGGCCACGTATGCGCCGCCGGGCAGTATGGCGATGGACGGTGAGCCGATGTAGTTCCCCATTGAGGCTGGGACGTGGTTGATGACCACGCCGGGCACGCCGTGGAAGTCGGGCTCAGGCTGTGCCGTCGCCGCGCCGGCGAGGGCGAGTAGGAGTACCAACAACTGCGCGCGCTTCAATGCCGTTGCCTCCCTGGCGGGTGACTACCAATCGGGGTTCCGCTCGGGAACCAGGGCCTCCACCGACTGGCGCCATTGCACGAGTCGGTCATGTAGCTCCCCCGCGGTACGGGGATGGGTGGCGGCCAGGTCCTGCTCCTCGGAGATGTCTTCACGGAGGTTGTATAGCTCCAGGCGGCCATCCTCGAAGAACTCAATGAGCTTGTGATCACCCATGCGCACGGAGCATCCCGGAGTGCCGCCTTGGTTGCCATAGTGGGGGTAGTGCCAGAAGATGGCGTCGCGATCGAGCTTGGAGCCTCCGCTCAGTAATGGCATCAGACTGACGCCGTCCACATGCTGCTGAGGCCTCGGCGGAAGGCCCGCGGCCTCCAGGAGTGTCGGGTAGAAGTCGGTGCTGGTCACGGGCACATCGCACGAGCTGCCGGCCTCGACACGGCCCGGCCAACGAATCAGCAGTGGCTCCCTGGTGCCGCCCTCGTACATCCAGCCCTTGCCCTCGGCCAGCGGCGCGTTGCAGGTGGGTGACCCCTCGGAGGTGGCCAGGCCGCCGTTATCGGAGGTGAAGACGATGAGGGTATCGTCCATCCGTCCGGTGCGCTCCAGGGCGTCGAAGACCCGGCCGATGTTCTGGTCCAGGTTGTCGATCATGGCGGCGTAGACGGGGTGGGACTGAAACTTCCTGCGACGAACGCGGTGATCGGGGTCCTGGCTGAAGGGGAAGGTCTCGCCCACCTCGATGGGATCCAGATCGGCGATGCCCATGTCCTTGGCCTTCTGCTCGTACTTGGCGATGTCTTCGGGCTTGGCCTGGATGGGCGTGTGGACCGTGTAGTGCCATAGGTTGAGGTAGAAGGGCACATCCGTGGGCTGGTTCTCGATGAGCCGGACGGTCTCGTCGGTGAGGCGGTCGGTGAGGTACTCGCCTTCCGGTCCGTCCTCCAGGGTGGGGATCTGGTATGGGCTGAAGTAGCCCTTCCAGGGATGGCCCATATGGCAGCCGGCGACGTTCTCGTCGAACCCGTGGTTCTGGGGCCAGTACTCCTCACCGCCCAGATGCCACTTGCCCACATGCCACGTGGAGTAGCCGCCCTCACGGAGACCCGCCGCCAGGGACACCTCATCGGCTGGCAGGTGGTCGGTGTAAGGGGCATCGATCAGCGCCGCCTCACGATGGCCCCCGATGTAGTTGGTGACGCCCACGCGGGCGGGATACTTGCCGGACATGATGGCGGCCCGGGTGGGCGAGCAGACGGGGCAGGCGGCGTAGGCATCGGTGAACAGCATACCCTCGGCGGCGAGGCGGTCGATGTTGGGGGTCTCGTAGAAGCCGCTCCCGTAGCAGGTCAGGTCCCGCCAGCCCATATCGTCGATGAGTATGAAGACGATGTTGGGCGGTGTCTCCTGGGCCTTCCCTTGCCCGGTCGCGGCTGCCATTGCGAGCGCTCCCCCTCCAACGGTGCCGATAAACTCCCGGCGATCCATAGTGGCCTCACATCCTGGGCGCGTGGCTGATTGGACTCTACCTAGCCAATGGTTCGCCGAAGCGCGCTTGGAGGCCTTGGGAGGCTAGGGCCGGGGATCGATGACCCGGAGCTCGTCCAGATCCACCCGCTCGCAGTTCACCAGCTCCAGGGCCTGGTACTCCTCCGGTGCGCCGGGCCCCATCTCGATGGTGGTGTCCTCGATGCGGACACCCGAGAGGTTAGTGAGGTGGATGCCATCACCCACGGAGGTCCGGATGCGGCAGCCTCGGATGCGCACGTCGGTGGGCACGGGATCGATGGCGCCTCGGCCCAAGGCCAGCAGCACGATGGCACCCACCTCCACCTGGGTAAACCTGCAATCGTCGACCAGCAGCCACTGAGGCCACGGACCCTCGGCCCAAATGGGCGAGTTGTGGCCGTGGATCCCGTAAGCCGTGTCCTCGAAGACGCAGTGGCTCACCTGAGCGGGATCCCGAAGGACGCACGCCGTCTTGAGCTGGGTGCCGTACCGGCAGCGCCGGATAACGGCGGGAGTTCGCTTCTTCACGAAGAGCCAAGTGTTGGACTCGCGCCCCACGTCGACCCGGGCACGCAGGCCGTCCACGGGCCGGTCCACCTCGATGATGCGCTCATGGCTGGAGAGGAAGGTCACCTTGGCCACGGTCATCTCGCCCAAGGGGCGCCCCTCCACCGGGTCCCAAGCCTGTAGCACATCCCCCTCACGCATCGAGGACGGGTACCAGGCGATGTCGCTGTACATGGTGCGGAAGGTGGTGTCATCGATGCGCTGCACGAGATCCTCGGACATGGTGGAGATGTTGTTGGAGTCGTCCATCAGGCCCTCGAAGACGCAGTCCTCGATGAGCGGGCCGTGGCGGACATTCTTGATGTGCATGCCATCGGAGAGACTCACCACCAGCCGGTCGGATCCCGGGGGGTAGACGATGCGGCACCGACGGAAGGTCACGAAGTCCGAGCCGGTGACGCGGAAGCACATGTCGGCGGTGGAGTGAAGGGTTACGTCCTCCATCAGGCAGCTCTGGGAGAACCGGATCTGCATGGTGGCCGCCCGGTTGGAGTGGTAGACCCCCAGGTCCTCGGGCCCGTCGCCGATGAGCGTTACCGCCTCGGTCCAGTCCCGATCCACGGTGCGGTTCCGGAACACGAACCGCTGGCCCGGGCGGACCGCGTCGAGCACGGCGGCGTGCTCGGGTATGGCGGCGATGCGGTAGGTTCTGGGCATGCCCGGAACGGGCTGGACCTCTCGGATGTACACCCAGCGATGGGTGAAGGCGCGCCGCCCTTCGTGCATGAAGACGCCATGCCACCAGCCCTGGACCTCGCCATGGTTCGCGACGACCCAGTCGTGGGGCGGGGGCTGGGGGTAGCCGTCGTGGAGCCGAACCAGGAAGGCGCCCGAGTTCCGGTCGACCTCGATCACGTCGCCTTGGGTGAAAGGCAGAGGCGAGTAGTCGATGGTGAGGCTGCGGACCGTTACATCGCGCGAGCGGTAGACCAGCACACCGCGGTTCTTGGGGTGCAAGAGGATCCTGGCGCCCCGGCCGTCGAGGGTGATGCCTTGGGCGTCGATGATGGGAAGGGCGCACCACCTGCCGGACCATGGCCCGATGCGGTAGGTCTTGGGCTCGAGGGTGACAACGGCTGGCTGGCCGCACTGGATGGCGGCATCGATGGCGGCCCGAATAGCCGGGCCATCGTCGGTCGATCCGTCGCCCACCGCTCCGAAGTCACTGGCGGCGAAGGTCCGCTCCGGCGGCGGGGCACCGGCATCCTCCAGACGAGCCAGACCTCCCGGCTCGGTGGGTGACCAAGTGGGTGCGGCCAGGGCGACGGCCAGGACCCAGAGTCCGGTGAACATGGGCGTCTACTCCTCCTCGGCGAACGGGAACAGCAGGTAGACGCGCGTGCCGGCCTCGGAGGTTGAGGCAACATACACGGCGCCTCCGTGACAGCGCATGACACCCAGCACCAGGGCCAGGCCCAGCCCGCGTCCTTGCTGCTTGGTGGAGTAGAAGGGGTCAAAGGCGTGGTGAGCCACCTCGAGCTCCATGCCGGGCCCCTGGTCGCCGACGATGAGAGCGGCGTGCTCGGCCCGGCCGCCGGCTGGGGGCAGCACCTCGACGCGCCCGTCCGGGAGGTCGTCGAGGGCAATGCGGTCGACCACGACCGTGACCTGGCCGCGCTCCGGCGAAGCCTCGGCGGCGTTGCGTAGGAGATGGTCCAGGGCCTGGCTCACTGCTGACCGATCGGCCTTCACGGTGAGGGGCGCCGAGCGGACATCGAGACCGACGTCCGATCTCGCCGAACGCTGCTGCGACACGTCCCTCAGGGCCGCGGCGGCGATCTTGGCGAGATCCTCCAGGCTCGGGTGGATGAAGGCATGCCCCGTGAACGTCCACATGGCCGAGGAGATCTCTTCGGCGCGCTGGGACGCCTGAAGCACCTGGTCGATGAGAGCCCGCAGCCCGTCGCTCTTGGCGTCGGGGTGCTCGAGGGCGAGGCTTGCGTTGAAGACCACCGCGGTCAGGGCGTTGTTCAGGTGATGGGCAACCCCAGCGGCCATGGCCGACAGTCTCTCCAGCCGCTCGGCATGCTGGGCACGATGGTCGGCCGCCCTGCGCCGGATGTCGGCAAGCTCCCGAGCGGCCATCTCGTCGGTGAGCCGGGCGTTGGTTTTGGCGAGCTGCCGCTGAGTCGCGGCCAAGTCGTTGGCCACGCGCATCAACTCGGAGAGGTAGTGCTCGTCCGAGGGATCGGCGTCCATTGGCACGGTGTCTTCTCGGTCGCTCACGGGCTGTCGCCGGCGCTCAGGATTTGCTCACACCGCTCCACGGCCGCATCGGCGTCGGGTGCATAGGCGTCGGCGTCCACGCTCTTCCATAGGTCTGGCACGAGATCGAAGACGCGTCCACCGACGAGGAGGATCGGGCGGTCGCCGTTCTGCTGCTCCAGAGCCTCGGCGACGAGCCGTACGCTACCCAGACTCCCGATGGTCGATGCCGAGACCCCGAGGACGTCGGCCTTGCGGGCGCGTGCCATATCCATCACCGAGTCCACGGGCGTGCTGGCGCCCAGGAAGTACGCGTCCCATCCGGCCATATCGAAGAAGTCGGCGACCATCCGCCCACCGACCTCGTGGAGCTCGCCGGCGGCCGAGGTGATGACCACCGTCCCGCGACGGTCGTGGCTCGAGGCGATGTAAGGGTAAAGACTGGAGAGCACAAGATGGGTGATGGCCGTGGCGCAGTGCTCGGCCGCCACGGAGATCTCGGCACGCTCCCACAGGCGCCCCACCTCGCGCTGTACCGGCTGCAGCACAGTCAGGTAGGCGTCGCGGACGGACAGGCCATCCTCCACGGCACCGACGACCAGACTCACCGCCGCGCCCCGGTCGCCCTCCAGCGCGGCGCTCAGATACCGGCCCGCCAGCCCCTCACCGGGCGTCACGTACGGCGTCTGCTCCTCGCTCGGAGATGGGGAGCTCAGCACCCTCTCGGCTTCGTCGATGCACGCCGGCAGGAGGGACTCGGTAGCCTCGGGGATCTCGCGCGCGATGGTGTCGCCCAGAAGCCGAAGGTGCTCCGCCAGGGCCTCGATGGACACCCCCCTTGCCTCCAGGACGGAGCGCAGCCAGTGGACGTACGCCCCGAACAGGGCGGACGACTCGCACTCCAAAGCCTCCGCCAGGTTGAGCAGGTTGTAGTGGGCGTCCTCGCGCGAGCGTCGGCGTCCCACCTGGCCGAATCGGTTCTCGGCGCCCCCGTTGCGTGCGCGCTGCCGTTCGAGGGTCGCCTCGACGATGCGGTCCTCCAGATCGCGAATGCGCCTTGGCAGATCGGATCTCTCTGGGTCCATAGCCGTCTGGGGTCGCCTCCTGTCACGCGCTTCGCCCCATTCCCCAGCGGCCCAGTACAAGGCGTTCGCCGTCGCAAGGTCCAGGTCCTATGCACAGGGGGGAATTCGGCGAGACCCTATGCGTACTTCCACCAGCGGAGGCGGGTGAGGATTGCCTGGAGGGGGTTGCCGCTTGCCTTCAGGGCCCGGATGCGAGCACTGACGGCGCCGCGAAGGTGGGATGGCTCGTCGGCGGCGTTGGCGATGGCCAGCAGCCGCTCACTGAGCTTCTCGGCCCGCTCCGTCTCGCCGGCGCCCAGGGCGCACTCGGTGGCGCTCATAAGTCCCGGCAGGAGGGCGTCGGGAGCGCCCGCCTCGGCCAGTGGCCGCAGGTACTCCTCCCAGGTTGCCAGGCCCTCCTCGTACCGCTCGGCATGCTGGCAGGCCATGCCCTTGGTGCAGCCCCAGTGGAGCACGTCGGCGCCGGGCATGGTCTTGGCTTCCTCGAGCCACCGGTCGATCTCCGCGATGGCCTCCTCGAACCGGTTGAGCATCAGCAGGGCGCCCATATGGGCCTCCCTGGCCTCGAAGGCGGCGCGTCGGTCTCCCAGGGCCTGGGCGATCTCCAGCACACGATCGCTGGTGGTGAGCAGCTCTGCGGGCTGGTTGCCGCGACGCGCCAGCTCGGCGAGAGCCCAAAGAGCGGACATCTCGTTATGGGGATGGCCCGCCTCCCGGCTCCGCTCGACACGCATCAGGCCGATACGCTTGGCGTTCTCGATGTCGCCGGCATCCATGGCCGCCCGGGACATGAGGGTCAGGGCAGCCTCTTGCCCGCCGGAGTCGCCCAGCCGGTCGTAGATCTCCAGGGCCTCCTCCAGGCAGCGCAGCCCGCCCTCGACATCGCCCACCTGTAGGCGGTGGGCGCCCAAGTTGACCAGCGTCCGGGCCACGTGGCGCTCGTCGCCCAGACCCCGGAGTGCACCCAGGGCCTCCTCGGTCCGCCGCAGCCCCTCCTGGAAGGCGCCACATGCCACGAGACACGCCCCGCACGAGGCGGTCACGAGCGCGGCGTAATGCTGCATGCCCGCACCCGTGTACTTCTCCGCCGCCTCGGCGTAGCACCGGGCGGCCTCGCGCTCCAGGCCCATACTCTCGTGGATCTGGGCCTGGACTTTGAGGGACTGGCACTGCTGGGCCACATTGCCCAAGGCTCCGAAGAGATCGGCGGCCTGACGAGCGAACTCCAGGCCGTCGGCCTGTCGCCCCACGTCGGCGTTGAACTCGGCCGCCCAGAGGCACATGCGCGCAGCCTGAATGTCGTCGCCCTGGTCCTTGGCCATGTTCAGAGCGGCCTCGAACCGCTCCATGGCCTCGATGGTTCGGCCGGCGGCCGCGAGAGCGGATGCAGCGGTCATCAGTGCCGAGCTCTGGGAGCGGGAGTCCTCGCACTGACCGAAGAGCTCGTAGGCCCGATCGATGGCCTCGATGCCTGCGGCGAACTGGCCGCACTCGAACCGGGCCGTGGCGAGCTGAACCCAGGCGATGGCTTCCTCGCGCATGTTGCCTTGGTCGGCGAGGATGTCTATGGACTGGGCATGGGCCTTGGCGCACTCCTGCCACTGGCCCTGCTGGGCCCGGATGTCGGCGATGGCTCGCAAAGTGCGCCACTCGGCGTCGCCCTCGCCCGACTCCCGCGTGCGAGCCAAGGCGCGATCGAGTAGCTTGAGGGCCTCGGCATAGCGGCCGGTCTCGGAATGGAACTGGGCGGCCAGGGTCTCGGTCTGGATCAGGCCGCCGGGATGGCCGAGGTCGCTCCACTCCTCCAGGGATTCCAGCAGGAAGCCCAGGCCATCCTCGATGCTGCCGCTCTGGCCGTGCATGCGGCCGAGCTGAAAGAGGCTCCAGGCCACCCCCTCCCGGTCGCCCCCATCCCGAGCCGAGAGAAGGCACTCGCGGAAGGACTGGGCGGCATGCTCGAGGCGTCCCTGATCGGCGTAGATGAGGCCCAGCCCGGCATGGGCCCGGGCCTCACGGGCAGCATCGCCCATGCGCCGCGCCTCCCGCAGCTCGTCCTGGAGGTGCCGCACATTGCGCTCGCGCGGGTCGAGGTTCTCGTCATCCCCCCCGTCGCCTGGGTCGTCGGGGGGAATCCAATCCTGATCCATCAATCCATCGCCTTCGGCCCCACGGGGCCATAGTTCGCTACCAGCGTACCGTGTTCTTCCCGCGCATCTTAGCCTCACTGAGAGCCGACTCGGCGGCATCCAGGAGCTTGTCACCGGACTCGATGTCCTCGGTCAGCTCGGCCACGCCCACACTGCACGTGATGCTCTCTTCTCCGCGGCCAGGGAAGCGCAGGTCTTCGAGGCTGCGCCGGATCTTCTCGGCCACGCTGATGGCGCCGGAGAGGGGCGTCTCGGGAAGCAGAACGGCGAACTTGTCCATCTCCGTGCGGCAGACGCAATCGGAGGGGCGCGTACCCCACCGGAGCAGGGCGGCGATCTGCCGGGTGAGGAACTCGGCCAGACGCTGTCCGTTGACCTCACAGTACCTCTTGTAATCATCCACGTCGAGCACCACGACCGACAGGGCGCGACGGTACCGCCGTCCGCGCTGGATCTCCTCGGCCAGGCGCATGTCGAGGAAACGGTCGTTGTACGCCCCACTTAAGGGGTCCACCAGGCCTACGGTTTCCATCTGGGAGCGCACGCCGTTCAGCTCCTCCTGGAGCTCCACGGCCTTCACCCGCGCGGAGCGGGCCTGCTCGGCCACGGCCAAGGCCTTGGCGATCGCCTTGGCGGGGGAGTCAATGCCCAGGGAGACGTCAGCCCCGGCCCGACTCATCTCGTCGACCAGCTTGTCCTCCAGAGCGGGGCTGAGGGTGACGATCCCGAGGCCCGCGGCGGAGCGCCGGAGGATCCGGACGCCCGAGGCTACATCCTTGGTGTCGGTGGCCACCACCGCGCCGCTAATGCCCTCGATGTCCGTATCCTTGAGTTCGGCGAGGCTACGGACGAGAGTGACGGAGTAGCCTTGGCTGGCCAGATCCTTCTGGTAGAAGTCGTTCCGGCTCTCATCGGCGTCGAGCACGATCACATCGGTCTTCTTCTTGCGTGCCATGGGCTCACATGACCTCCATCGGCGGAGCGCCACCAGCGTCCCCTAGGGCCCGTATTCCTCACCCAAGCCCGTATTCACTCCCGAATCAGGCCTGCCCTCTCCCGGAGCTGCATCGGCGCTTCGATGGCCGCCATCCGAATCTGGTCATCGGTCATCCCCGCCCCCCGGAGCACGGCGGCTCGCATGGCCTCTGAGAGGATGTCGCCGGGGCCGTGGGCGTCCAGGCCGTAGACCACCTTCGCGCCTTCCGCCTTGGCTAGCTTGGCCACGTGGCCGTTGGTCAGACTGTGGCCCTTGCGCGCGGTGATCTCCAGGAGCACATCGTGCTCCCGAGCCAGGCGGGCCACCTCCTCGGTGATGAGGCCCGGGTGGGCGAGGATGTCCACATCAGGGCACGCGACGGCGGCCAGGTTCGTCCCCTCGGCGGTGGGCTCGACGATGGTCTCGCCGTGGACCACGACAATGCGCGCGCCGGCGGCCCGGGCCCTCCGGGCTAAGGTGGCAATAGACTGGGGCGGCGCGTGGGTCAGCTCGGTGCCGGGGATGACGTCGATGCCGAAGCCCCGGGCGCCCACCTCGGCCTCCTCGGCGACCTCGCCGATCATCCGCTCCAGCCCGCCCGCGGCCATGTGGTCGGTGATGGCCACGGTCCGGTAGCCCGCATGGGCGAACCGGCGAATCAGCTCCATGGGCGAGAGCTCGCCGTCGGACAGGGTTGTGTGGCAGTGGAAGTTGTGGAGCATGGTCAGCGGTCCCCTCGTGGACGGCCCCCGGCTAGTCGAGGTCGTGGCGGAACAGCAGAAGATACAGGAGGCCCCAGACCACGATGGCGCCGCCTCCGGCCAGAGCAAGGGGGAGAATGGGCCGGGGGGGATCATAGCTAGCGGGCTGGGCCGGCGAGGTGATGGCGATGGGCTCCACCGACGGCCCTCCCTCTAGCGGGTACAGCTCCGCGGAGCGCTCGGGGCGGGGCGTCAGGAGGGCCAGAGCCTCCTCTTCCTGCTCGGGGATGTGGAATCGGGTGCGGCAGCTCAGGTCGGCCATCTTCTTGTTGAGGGTGAAATTCGCCAGGTAGCCCGCCTCCCGGCAGGCTTGGATGGCGAACTCATTGGTCACGCCGAAAGGCCAGCAGAACCCCCGCGGCCGCCGGCCGACGTGGGTCTCGATGGTGTCGGCGGCGTTGCGGAGCTCATCCCGGACCCGGGCCCGGTAGGCCTCCTCGGACTCCACGACCCCTGTGGAGGGATCGTACAGCCGGGTGACCATCCACGGCGAGGTCACGATCTGCCCGGCGCGCTGGCCCTTAATCTCCTGGTGCGACCGAGCGGCGTGGGCCTCGATGTCGACGAATCCGCTGTCGGACATCTCGCGGCATTGCTCCCACGTTAGCCAGGGCTGGTGGGGGTTGATCTCGTTCTTTTTGCCCACCCTATCGGTGATGACGAAGGCGGTCATCTTCATGCCGTACTCGCGCAGCCTCGGGTACAGCTCCGTGTACACCGTCTCGTACCCATCATCGACGGTGAGCAGCACGGCATCCCTGGGGGGATCGGGCTGGCGTATGGCGGCACAGTACTCATCCATGGATAGGGTGCGGATGCCGTTGGCTCGCAGCCAGTCGAGCAGACGCTCGAAGTCGGACACCTGGAGGACGGGACCGAAGGGGTCCTTGTCGTAGGCATCGCCCGTAACCTGGTGCATGCCGAGCACGACGGGGTACTCGGGATCGTCAGCAGCAGGTTCTTGAGCCCAGGCGGGCGCCGAGAGGGCGCCGGCAACCCAGACCGCCAGCAAAGCTCGAATCCCCGGCAAAAGGAGGTCCTCCTTGAGGTATGATACCATTAGTAACACATTAGCACGGTCGATGTGCGCGGGCCAAGATGGCGATCCGCGCCATGTACTAACGTCCCCTCCCCACGGACGGGTTCGGGGCGACACCGGAGCGTGATCGCAATGCGGCTCCCGTCGCCACAGCATCAGCAGTCCGTGGCCAGTCAGAGGTACGCCGAGAACCAGGTCTTCACCAACACCGCGCGGCTTCGCCGAGGCGTGGTGGGCTTGCGCGTCCCCGACATATCGGGCCCGGACTTCTCGGACCGCCTCCGGCAATTGCTACCACCGGAGCGGCGGATGTCCTCCCTGGACCGCACTCTTACGGGCCGGGCAGCCGAGAGCCTGGCTCGCCAGCGGCCGGTCGCCCCGACCCTGCCGGGGGAGGGACGCAACCTCGACGTATTCGTCGCCGATGGCGGACCGCGATCCGTCGAGGCCCATGCCGCGGGTGAGTCGGTTCGGGGAGCCGCGACCGCCCAGGTCCCCGCAGCGCGCCTGCTGGGCCTGGCACAGCGGGCCCTGGGGGTGCCCATCGATACCACCCTGGCCGCGGGCCTGTCCTTCCTCGGCAGAGACCCCCTATCGGCCACCCGGCTCCGGCCCGACGCGGCGTACCTCGCCCGGCGAGCCGACCAGGCCTACCGGCGGCTCGCAGCCTAGCGCCGCTACCGACCGACAGTCTAGGCTGACA